>JABIVN010000113.1 GCA_018667205.1 Gammaproteobacteria bacterium
AATCTTTAGTCGATTCACTAAGGGTTCGGACACGCTCTAGGCGAACGGTAAACATTAAATCAATCATGGCTGAAGAACCTGTATTATTACACACTTGCTCCTTAAGCTTTACAAGTAGGACTAAATGAAAGTCGCCATCATTGGCGCTGGGCCAGCCGGGCTGGTGTCGGCTCGTGAAGTTATCCGCCATGGATGCGAAGCCGTAGTGTTCGAGGCCGCTGATCAGATCGGCGGAGTCTGGGTCTATGATGAGCGCGTAGAAGATGACCTGCTCGGGAAATCTCCTGGACAAAAGGTCCGCTGCTCTCTCTATGATTCGCTGCGCACCAACATCCCCAGGGACCTGATGGCATTCCTGGACTACCGCTTTGATTCAAAAGGTGGCGGTGATGATATTTGGCCCAGATTCCCACACCACACGCGCGTTCTTGAATATCTTGAGAATTTCTCGGATCACAATGCCTTAGCGCCCCACATCAGGCTTTCTGCGGAAGTACACAGAATCGAAAAGTTATCCGAGGGCTGGTCAGTCCATAGCGGGATTGCCAAAGAACAATTCGACGCAGTGATTGTCTGTAATGGTCACTACGCTCAACCGCGCATACCGACGCTACCAGGCATCGAGCATTTCAAGGGGCAGCTGCTTCACTCTCACAACTATCGCGTCCCGAATGCCATGGTCGGGAAGCGGGTTGCACTCTGGGGGACTTCAGCTTCGGGTTTTGATCTATCAGGAGAGATCGATAAAGTGGCTGACCGCACCTACTGGTGCGGCAACGCTTTTACCGAGCCCATGTCCATGGGTGCAACCAGAACGGCATATCCCTCGCCTTCCGGGTTTACCGCAAGCGGGAAATTGATGGTGGCTACCGAGGAACTGAATATTGATACTTTTATGTTCTGTACCGGGTATCACTACGGCTTTCCGTTCATTAGTGATGAGATTATTGGCGTTGATGATAACTGGGTGAACCCGCTTTACCTGGATATCGTTCTGCCTAAAGACAACACGCTTGGTTTTATCGGCTTGCCC
The DNA here is from genome assembly GCA_018667205.1 of Gammaproteobacteria bacterium. GTDB lineage: Bacteria > Pseudomonadota > Gammaproteobacteria > Pseudomonadales > Azotimanducaceae > UBA9659. The sequence continues at coordinate 1,034 of JABIVN010000113.1, forward strand.
TACCTAATCGTTCCGTTTCCAATGTTTGAGATACAAGCAAAATGGTTCGTTAAACAACTGGTATCGGAATTCACCCTATATGACGCCGCCAGTCGGGGCCGAAAAGTTAGGAAAAGATCTGAGCATCTCCACCGCTCGGGTCTACATAAGCGTCATTATCACCGCTTGGGCGACCAGCAGTTTGAATACTACAACTTGCTGGCGCGACAATGCGGCCAACCACCCATGCCCGAATGGTTTAAACAAACCTGGTCAGAGGTCCAGCGTTCACGAGAGGCAAACCCGATCAATTTTCGCGATATCGATCTACCCACAAGGGGACCGACTATTTGTCTGTCTGATCAACCGCTCCCATAAAGTCAATATCACGCCCTTCATCCTCGGGCGTGGGGACTTCCTTAATACGCTCATCGACGTCATCGTACTCCAGGCGCAGCGCACGACACATCGTCGCATGCAACTCGTAGGTGCAAGTCGTATAGGTCAGTTCCAGGATTGCTTCGTCTGACAGATGTTTCTTCAGCACTTTAAAAGTACTGTCAGGCACTCTGCCCCCGGCAAGCACCAAATCATCTGTATAAGAAAGAACCGCCCTTTCAATCTCATCGAAACACGAACTGCTGCCCCAGCCAGGTATCGACTCAATCTGTTCTTCACTAAATCCAACTGCCCGCAGGGCCTTACAATGCTGCGAGAAAACAAACTGGCTACCTCTCGCGAATCCTGCCCTGGCTTGACCCAGCTCCCGCAGTTTGGTTTTTATTTTTCGATTCTTTGATCGGTAGAACTGGAATCCTGCAACCGCGTGATTAAAACAATCGGGAACCAGTGCGAACACTGTCCACCAGTTACCTGGAGTACCAGTGGCTGTGCCAGGGTGTTCGACGGGGTCTCTATCCGCTCCAAATAACGCATCATATAGCGGCAATACTGAGGGGTCCGCTTCAGCGCGGCTAACTTCTCTTAATCTTGGCATCGTGCCTTCCTATATTTATTCAATGTCTAGCCTTAGAGGTCTAAACTTAGGGGTATCAACACGAATAATAGTATCACTCTCCTATTTCCCGCGGGCCCTTATAATTGATTAACAAAAACCTGACCGGAGGAACCTTGATCGAAGGAACCTTGGTCGAAGGAACGATACAACCCGGATTTGAGCCTGTTAGGGATGCATTTGCCTCGCTTTGGAAAGAGATCGAAGTTGGCGCTGGCTTATCAGTTTTCCTTGGGGATGAACTGGTCGTTGACCTTTGGGGCGGCCACACCAACCGAAGCAGGACTACTCCCTGGCAACGGGACACGCTGGTTAACACCTATTCGATTAGCAAGGGAATGGTGTCACTGGCCCTCGCGTGCCTAGTCGATGAGGGAAAACTCGACTACGACAAACCCGTTGCAGATTACTGGCCGCAGTTTGGGGCCGAGCGAAAATTTAACATTACGGTGGGGCAGGCATTGTCGCACCAGGCAGGCGTGTATACGTTCAATCCAACCATGAAAACGGAAGACCTCTACGACTGGCAAAAAGCGGCGTTTAATGTCGCGAGTCAGGCACCCGCCTGGGAACCGGGAACTGCCTTCGGTTATC
>JABIVN010000114.1 GCA_018667205.1 Gammaproteobacteria bacterium
TTGCTACACCTGTCGAAACTTCTCCCGGGCCTACCTGCATCACCTGGACAAGTGTGGAGAGATCCTTGGCGCCGAGTTGAACTCCATCCATAACGTTCATTACTACCTTCATGTGATGAACGAACTGCAGGTCGCGATAGAAAAAGGCTCGCTGGATGATCATATAGACCAGATATATGACGATTGGGGGCTGACTCGAACAGCAGCGGCTGACATATCTAGTCACTAATATTTGCCGATTGGGTAGTTAATCAGCGACAATAGCGCGCTTTAACATTGCCACTCAAATCTGACCCCGTTAGGGGGGGCTGTTTATATGATTGATTTTCTTATTCCGAACGCTATGGCTGCGGATAGCGGGGCTTCTGGCCCTATCCCTGGTCTGGACATTTTTATTATTGTTGCTTTTGCGCTGGTTTTTTACCTCATCGTCTGGCGTCCCCAGAGTAAACGAGCCAAAGAACACAGAGAACTCGTCTCTGATCTTGCGAAAGGCGATGAAATCATCACCAATGGCGGCCTTGTCGGTCGAATTACCAAGGTCGAAGAACAGTTTGTTATTTTTGAGGCCGCGGACAAGGTTGAATTGCGGCTCCAGAAAAGTGCTGTGGCGCAAGCGTTGCCAAAGGGTACGATCAAAAATATTTAACGGGATCCGCGAAGACACTAATAATGGCGCACTATTTTGATTAATCGATATCCTCTGTGGAAGAACCTCCTGGTGCTCGTTGTATTCAGTTTGGGTGTTGTTTACGCCCTGCCGAACATCTACCCACCCGACTTTGCTGTACAGATCTCGACGGAAAGCGCCGACGGTACTTTCACGGAACGCGCGCTGAATGCGGCGACCTCGCGTCTAGAGAAAGACTCAGTTGAGTATTTTGGTGCCGAGATGCAGGAAAATGGTGGCTTAATTCGCTTTCCTAACGACGAGTCTCAGCTTCGAGCCCGCGATCTTATTCAGTTGGCATTGCATGATCTACCCGACGAATATGTGGTCGCGCTGAACTCTGCGCCGACAACACCCCAGTGGCTGGTGGATATTGGCGGAGAGCCCATGAAATATGGGCTGGACCTGCGAGGCGGCGTTCATTTTCTGATGGAGGTCGATACAGAGTCCGCCGTTGGTGAACGTATAGAAGGACTCGAACAGGATATTAAACGAACATTTCGTGAGAAAGATGATCGCATTAGGTACACCGGTTTTACTTCACCGGTCACGGGTGCGTTGCGAATAGCCTTCCCTGACGAAGAAACACGTGATCGCGGCGAACGCAAACTTAAAGATCGATACCCCCAGTACATAATATTAGCAAGCAAGTCAGCGCCAGAGCTGACATTGACTGTGGACGATGCCTCTATCCGCGAAATGGAAGACTTTGCCGTTCAGCAGAACCTGCAAGCGATACGTAACAGGGTAAACGAATTGGGTGTTGCAGAACCGCTTGTTCAGCGAATGGGTCGCGACCGGATTGTGGTAGATCTGCCCGGTGTCCAGGACACTGCCCGGGCTAAGAATATATTGGGCAAAGTTGCCACGTTGGAATTCAGGATGGAAGCCTTGCCAGACGCGACGCGTTCATCCACGCAGAAATTTGATTATGAAGGTTATTCTGCCGATATCGAGAAGGATGTCATCCTGCGAGGTGACAGAGTGCTTGACGCAAATGTTGGATTCGATCCAGATTCCGGCATGCCTCAGGTCAATATTCGGCTTGACGGGGATGGTGGGGAGTTAATGCATCGTTCTACCCGACATAGCGTTGGCCGCCGCATGGCCGTGATCTTTATCGAAACAAAGACCCGTGACCGTAAAGTCATCGAAGATGGCGTAGAAGTGTTAAAACCGGAGCCCTATGTCGTGCGCAGGGTCGTCAGTCTGGCAACGGTTCAGTCTGCGCTTGGTGTTAACTTCAGAATTACGGGTCTGCAAGCCGGGGAAGCGCGCGAACTGTCGCTCCTGTTGCGTGCAGGGGCGCTGGCAGCTGACATGTTTATTGCAGAAGAGCGCACAGTCGGTGCAAGCCTGGGTGCAGAGAATATTAAACTCGGCGCTTTTTCAGTTTCAGTTGGCCTTGGTTTCGTGGTGATCTTCATGTTGTTGTACTACAAGGTTTTCGGGCTGGCGGCGAATGTTGCGCTGACTGCCAATCTGGTCTTGCTGGTAGCAGTGATGTCCAGTTTGTCGGCAACGCTTACGCTACCTGGTATCGCCGGCATAGTGCTGACCGTGGGCATGGCGGTCGATGCGAACGTATTGATTTTTTCAAGGATCAAGGAAGAACTTAAGAAAGGGATGCCGCCGCAGCAGGCAATCAACGCGGGGTTTGAGCGAGCTTTTGTGACAATTCTTGATGCTAACCTGACCACGCTCATCGTTGCGGTGATTCTGTACAGCATCGGTACTGGACCCGTTAAAGGATTTGCGGTCACCCTGTCTATCGGTATTTTGACGTCAATGTTTACAGCTATTATGGGTACGCGGGCAATCGTTAACCTCATGTATGGCGGTCGTAAGGTAGAGAGGCTGGCAATCTAATGGATACTAAGTTTGATTTCATGGGTTACCGCAAGATTGCGGCCGGTGTTTCTATTGTGCTGGTGTTGTTATCTATTGCCTCACTGACCTTTAACCAGGTTGAATGGGGTCTCGATTTTACCGGTGGCTCGCTGGTTGAAGTGGCGTATGAAAACCCTGTCGATCCTGAAGCGATTCGCGGCCACTTAACTGAAGCGGGATACACGGGGCATGTGGTTCAGTATTTTGGCTCCGACCGCGATATTCTTGTCAGGATTCCACCACAGAAGAATCTGGATTCGAAAGAAAACGCCCGCCTTGGTGACAGAGTTTTGGCATCGCTAAAGCAATCCAGCGGTCAGAATATTGAGCTTCGGCGTTCAGAGTTTGTTGGTCCGGCGGTCGGTGAGGAACTCACCAACCAAGGCGGCATCGGTTTGATGACGGCGCTTGGTGTCGTCCTGCTTTATGTGGCTTTTCGTTTCCAGTTGAAATTTGCTGTTGGGGCGGTGGTTGCGCTTTTCCATGACGTGATGATTACGCTTGGGGTTTTCTCGCTCGCTCGCTGGGACTTCGATTTGACCGTGCTTGCGGCGCTGCTGGCGGTGATCGGTTACTCTCTGAATGACACGATTGTTGTGTCTGACCGTATACGGGAAAACTTTCGGATGATGCGGCGGACCAAGCCGGTGGACGTGATCAATACGTCACTTAATCAGACACTCGGCCGTACATTGGTGACGTCGATAACAACACTGATCGTATTGGTCACGCTTCTGGTGTTGGGCGGTGAGCTTATTAGCGGCTTCGCGATAGGGCTAATTATCGGGGTGTTAGTGGGTACTTACTCCTCGATCTATGTTGCCAGTAACATGTTGATTGTGTTGGGTATTTCTCAAGAAGATCTGGCAATCCCCGAGAAAGAAGGTGCCGACGATCCGGATTTGATGACGGGGAATTAAGCCCTTAAAGAAGCTTTCGAACGACTGAGCTGAGTTGTTTAAAACACTTAGGTGAGCCGGCAACGACATTGCCGGTTTTCATAAAGCTGGCACCCCCTTCGAAATCTCCAACCAGTCCGCCTGCTTCAGTAACCAGCAGCACGCCGGCGGCCATATTCCAGCGTTCCAATCCCCTTAAATAAAGTCCATCCAGACGGCCCGCGGCAATGTAAGCCAGGTCGAGTGCAGCACTTCCTGATTGCCGAGTAAAACTTTTTGACTCAAGGAGTTGTTGTTGGATCGCGGTTTCACCTGCCAGATGCAAATGCCGGTCACGACCACCGGTTGCGATCAGCGCGCCATCAAAGTTTTCGAGCGAGCTGACTCTGATACGTTTTCCATTAAGGGTAGCTCCCTGGCCGCGGCTGGCAACAAACTCTTCCTGACGGATAGGGTCTACCACGACGGCATGTTCGACCTTACCCTTATGCAGGCAAGCGATAGAGACGCAGAAATGGGGTAATTGCCGGGTAAAGTTCATCGTGCCATCGAGTGGGTCGATGACCCATTCATACTCGGTAGTGTCTTCGGTTGATGAGCCGGACTCTTCCCCCGTGAATTTGTGGGCTGGAAATTTTTCGCGCAGGGTCTCTATGGCAATATATTCTGCCTCCCTGTCGATGTTGGTCACAAAGTTATTGTGGCCTTTAGTTGAGATGTCAATCAGGTCCGGACGGTCAAATCCGCGTAAGATCTGCTGCCCCGCAAGTCGGGCTGCGCGAAGAGCAATGTTGGCCATTGGTTGCATGATGGATCCGAGCGAGTAAATGCGGGCGCGCATTTTAACAGAAACCCTGTAATATTCACTGCCTTGTTGACACCCTCTTTTTTTGTTTTTGTAAGTATAACGTCTATGACTTCAGCGAACTTGTTCCCCGGTGTAAAAGTAATCCTTGTTGAAACCAGCCATCCCGGAAATATTGGCGCGGCAGCTCGTGCGATGAAGAACATGGGGCTGACCGAACTTGTTTTGGTGAATCCCCTGGATTTTCCAAACATGCAGGCCGTGTTTCGTTCGGCCAGTGCGGGAGATGTTGTTCGTGACGCGCAGGTGGTTGGATCTGTCGAGGAAGCTATTGCAGACTGCCAACTGGTTATTGGCACCTCTGCAAGGGAGCGCAGGATACCCTGGCCGTTGCTGACTCCAAGAGAGTGTGGTGAAAAAGTCGTCACAGCATTTCGCGGTGAGCAAAAAGTAGGGCTGCTATTCGGGCGTGAGTCACGTGGCCTCAAAAACGAAGAGCTACAGCAATGCCAGTTCCATGTGAACATTCCCACGGGCGAAGCCTATAGCTCGCTCAATCTTGCGATGGCAGTGCAGGTTATTTGCTACGAGGTGCTGCAGGCAAAACTCGCTGACAGCCACGATGCCGGGAACGCCAAGCAACAATGGGACCTACCCTTTGCAGACTCTGCCGCGGTAGAGTATTTCTATGATCACCTTGAGACCACCTTGATTCAGGTTGGTTTTCACGATCCCGATAACCCCCGTCAGCTGATGACGCGTCTTAGACGTCTCTTTAATAGGGTCCGGATCGATAGTATGGAAATTAACATCCTTAGAGGGTTTCTTACTGCAATCAACAGATTGGGAAAACCCGGCGAGCCGCATGAAAAAGGCTAGGTCAGCCTGATCTAAGCGGTCTCGTTAGCCGTAAAAGAAACTGTAAGCATGCCTGTAGTACCCCACTAAATTGGTCGGGTATATAGTTGACCAATTTAGTCGGGTATTGCATAATCTTAGGCTTTGGCGGGAGTGCTTTTAAGGCCCGTGGAATAGCGAAATAGCGCGCGCAGCAGTGACTGAAAGGGGTTGCGGCGATATAGAGGAAGCATAGATGAGACTCACAGCAAA
>JABIVN010000115.1 GCA_018667205.1 Gammaproteobacteria bacterium
CTTGTCTCAGCTTGCGGTGGTGGCGGTGGTGGCAGTTCACCGAACCCTGCGCCACCAGTGACCCCTGAACCTGAACCTGAACCTGAACCTGAACCTGAACCCGAACCTGAGCCCGAACCTGAGCCTGAGCCTGAGCCTGAGCCTGAGCCCACGTCAGATTTTGCAGCAGGTATTTTTTCACCCTACCAGACCTTCGGTCAGCTGTGTGCAACACCGCGAACGGGCAGTGATAGTAACGGGAGGAGGTTTACGGACTCCCAGGGGGATACAAAAGATGAAAATAACTGGTTACGCTCCTGGAGCAATGAACTGTACCTCTGGTATGACGAAATAGTTGATGTTGATCCAGCCAACTTCACGACACCCGAGTATTTCGAGCAGATGAAAACCTTCGATATCACTCAGTCCGGCGCGCCAAAAGACAGGTTTCACTTCACGATTTCCACAGAGGATTGGCTGGATCAATCCCAAGGAATCGTATCAGGCGGATACGGAGCAAGCTTCGTGATCCTGCAAAGATCACCGCCCCGAAAGATTCTCGTTGCCTACACTGAACCGAACACGCCTGCGACCTCACCCGAGGTGCGTTTGTTACGAGGCGCTCTCATCCTGGAAGTAGATGGCGCAGACCTTGTGAACGGCGGCGATGTTGAAACACTGAACAACGGGCTGTTCCCGGGCGATAACGAAACCCATACGTTCGTCATCCAGGATGTCGGAGAAGACACACCCAGAACGATCAGCATGACCTCGACTCAGATCGTCTCAACACCAGTCCAGAATGTATCAACAATAGAAACGAGTTCGGGCGTTGTTGGCTACATGACCTTCAATGACCATATCCGCACCGCGGAATCCCAATTGATTGCTGCAGTAGAACAACTGCGAACGTTGAATATCGATGACCTCGTTCTAGATCTTCGATACAACGGGGGTGGATTCCTCGACATCGCCAACGAGCTTTCTTACATGATTGCCGGGGACATCGCGGCAGGACAGGTATTCGAAGACCTGCAGTTCAATGACCAGCACCCCAACTTTGACCCGGTTACTGGCAGGCCTCTTTCCAAAGATCAGTTCCATACGACCACACAGGGTTTCTCCGTACCCAGTGGCGAACCACTACCTACCCTTGGGCTGTCCAGGGTTTTCGTCTTGACAGGACCAGGCACGTGTTCCGCCAGCGAGTCGATTATCAATAGCCTCCGGGGAATTGATGTAGAAGTCATTCAGGTGGGTGCAACTTCCTGTGGTAAACCCTACGGGTTTTATCCCTTCGACAACTGCGGCACAACTTACTTCTCTATCCAGTTTCGAACGGTGAACCAAAAAGGGTTCGGCGATTACACCAATGGTTTCTCCCCATCGAACACGCCACAGCCAGAAGGCGTGCCTGTCCCAGGTTGCCTGGTCTCTGATGATTTCACCCGACAACTAGGCGACCCGCAGGAAGGTAGGCTAAAGGCAGCACTACAGTACCGACAAGACGGCACCTGCCCCACGGTTGTCGGCAGCAGCCCCAAACAGGTGGTCCGAGCGGCACAACCCCAGCAGCTCAATGCCGCTGACGGCAATTTCCCCAAGACTGCCTGGCTCCAAAACCGCATTATGACCTTCTAAGAGTTTCTCTTTTTTTAAAGGGGGCGTAGCCCCCTTTTGGTGCCCTTTAGATGGTGCTCTGTAAATGGGTGTTTAAGATGTACCATGAACATCCCATTCGAGTTAAGGCAGAAATCTTATGGAGTATCCGTTAGCGGGGCTTAAGGTCCTGGATTTTTCGAGAGTACTGGCAGGACCTTTCGCTGGAAGAATGCTTTCAGACCTTGGGGCTGATGTCGTGAAAGTAGAGCCTCCAGATGGTGATGTCACTCGTTACTGGGGTCACGAAATCGCCAATATCACCGGCTACTTCCACCAGCAAAATGCGGGTAAAAAAAATATCTGTATCGACCTAAGGGCGCCGGACGCGGCAAGTCTGGTTAAACAACTTGTCGCCGAAGCGGATATCGTGATCGAAAACTACAGACCTGACGTGATGGATCGCCTCGGTGTCGGATATGCAGACCTTAATGCCGTTAATGAAAAGATCATCATGCTCTCGATTTCCGGATTCGGCAGAGATGGACCCGAGTCAGGAAGGCCAGCCTATGCGCCGGTTATCCACGCTGAAGCGGGCCTGATTGCCCGCTCAACACAAAAAGAGGGTGTCAAACTGCACGACATGCCGTTATCAGTCGCGGATACAAACGCATCGCTTCATGGCTTGGTAGGCGTATTGTCGGCGCTGCACATGAGGCATCGCACAGGTAAGGGCCAACATATTGACATCGCCATGATTGATGCAACCGTGGCCACTGATGACCAGATTCATTACGACCTAGAAGGCGCTAATGGAACCGGCCCAATGCCCAACGAAATATGGGACTCTGCTATCGGTCCAGTCCTGCTATCCACGGACTTTCGGCTGCTTTTCCGCTCGCTAATCACTACTTTTGGCATGAAAGACCCGTCCAACCCCGAGATGGAACTTGACGTAAAAATTCAAGTACGACGACAGGTCGTTGGAGAATTTCTTCAAACGCTTGACACGATAGAAAAGTTTTCTGCTGCCATGAAGTCAATGAATATCGCCTGGGGTGAGGTTCGCAGCCCAGAAAATCTGCGCGACCAGATAACCGTTAAGGCAAGGGGCGCAATCACTGACATCGACGATCGTAATGGTGGAACCCGACCGATTACGCAGTCACCCTATCGTTTTTCAGCAGCGAAAAGCGGCGTAAGGGGCCCTGTTGCGCATAGAGGCGAGCATTTTGATAAAGTACTCAAAGGCTGGCTTTCGATGACTGATCAGGAAATTTATCAACTGCGTGAAGACAAAGTCGTCATCTTCGATCCAGAGTGGCGGCACCACTAATTTATTTACACTATTTTGGGTTAATCGTGCTGCCACTGCCTGGGTGTCTTTGGGCACTGTCCAGATGATGCTATCACTTTTGGCTACCTGTCCGGGCGTCAGCGTATGCCATCAAATCATCTGTCGCCGAGCTTGGTAGCAAGAGCCCAGAGCCATTCCGGTGCACCTAGCGTTAGTGATGGGACACACCGTAAAATAGGGCGTTGGTTTCACTTGACGCTAGCATGGCGCCGCCGACACTATCGAAAATTCATGAACGGCAGATAGAAAATCGATCATGAGAAATGATAACGAAGCTATGTTAGTCAACAAAAGGACCTTTTCTTGAAACCCGCAACGCTGATAAAAATGCTGGCCATGGGCTTTATTGCCAGTGACACCCGTCGGCAGGTCGCACGCATCACAGGACGCCTCACCAGAAAGGGACAGCCCACCATCCAATATTTTCATCAGGTGGATGATCCTTACAGCCATCTAGCGGTGCAAAAGGTCGACGCACTTGCAACCCGTTACGGCGTAAAGTTCGAGTTCCACTTGGTACAGAATCCAACAAACGAAGAACAGGGTGATGCATTACGGTTTCCCGCCTGGGCATTACGAGATGCACGGAGCATCGCTTCCGACTATGGTACCGAACTGCCACAGAAGGTTGACCAAATAGATCGTCATCAGGTCGAGTACGCTGAAAGTTACTTGTCTCGGTACCTGGCAGACGCTGACTTTGCTCAAAAGGCCGTTGCCATTGGGCATCAACTTTGGTCTGGTGAAGCACTAGAGAAACTACCCGCGAGCAACGCCGCTGCAAACGGCTCAGCAATCCGCAAAAAACTCGGACACTGGCTCAGCGCCACTTTTTATTTTGAAGGTGAATGGTATTGGGGCGTCGACCGACTGGTTCACCTTGAAAACCGCCTGCGAGATATGAGGCTCTCAAATGATCCTGCTGGAATATGCGTTCCCAGGCCTGCACCTGAATTGCTTGAGGGCAAAGATGCCAGCGCCGTCACATTGGAATTCTTCCCTTCCCTGCGCAGCCCTTATACAGCCATCAGTTTTGACCGGGCAATCGCTTTGGCGCAGCGAACAAAGGTGAGACTTAAGTTACGCCCTGTTATGCCGATGATGATGCGTGGTGTAGCCGCACCGCGAGTTAAACAACTCTACATCATGACCGACACAAAAAGAGAAGCGGACTACTATGGTCAAAAATTCGGGCCCATGATCGACCCTTTTGGCGAACCGGTTAAACGGGCCTTTGCGTTACTGCCTTTCATGAGTGAGCAAGGGTTAAGTGTCGAGTACTGTTCAAACTATCTTCGCTCAGCCTGGTGTGATGGCGTTGATATCACCACAGAACGGGGTTTACAGCAGGTCGTCGAAGAAACCGGTGCCAATTGGCAAGAGGCTCAAAACCAGTTTGCCAATAACGTCTGGGAAACCTTGCTAGAGAATAATGTTTCCGACATGCTAGACGCCGGCCTTTGGGGAGTCCCGAGTTTCAGGGTAACCGGTGGGACCATAGATGAACCATTTTGCTGTTGGGGGCAAGACCGGCTCTGGCGGGTTGAATCCGAAATAAGCCGAAGGTCGGTCTGAATATTTACATCACTCGAGCATCAACATGATCAAATTTTTAACTTACCTCGTTCTTTCCGTCATCGTACTGAGTGGACTTCTTCGTTATTCACTCGAATTCGAATCCGCTCAGGATATCGCCATTGAACAGGTATACCGGGCAGGAATGTCCAACGCAGCAAACGGTTTACCAAACCCTGACAGCCTTCGAGTATTCGTTTGCGGGAGTGCCTCACCCCTGGGGAATACCCCGCGAGCCCAGGCCTGTATCGCTGTCCTAACGCCTTCACATTTTTATATATTCGATTCGGGGGCAGGTTCCACTGCCAATATCTCAGGCGCGGGGCTCCCTTACGAAAGATTACAGGGCGTGTTTCTTACTCATTTTCACTCCGATCATATTGCTGAACTCTATGAGCTGAACCTGGCCTCCTGGGTAAGGGGCCGATCAACAGCCATGAACGTGTACGGCCCAAAAGGCGTGGCAAAAGTTGTCTCCGGCATTAACGATACCTACGAACTAGACGTCGAGTACCGGGTTGAACATCATGGCAGCGATCTTCTGAACCCAAACCTCGCCAAGCTAAAAGCAGAAACCATAAGCGCGGGGGTGGTGCTGGAAGACGGCGATCTAACGGTGACAGCCTACACAGCCAGCCATGCACCAATTGAACCGGCTGTTGGCTACCGTATTGATTATCGCGGAAGAAGTGTTGTGATATCCGGTGACAGTTTGGTCACCGATGACACCCGAAGAATAGCCAGCAACGTCGACTTGCTGCTGCACGACGCACTATCCCTGCCCCTGACTGAAGCAGCGGCAGAAGCCGCCACTACAGCAGGCCTGACAAGGCTGGCAAAGATCATTTCCGACGTCATGGACTATCACGCCAGCACAGATTCACTGATTGAACTGGGCGCTGATACCGATGCAGGCATGGTCGCCTTCTATCACTTAGTGCCAGCGCCGGCAAACCTGATTATGTTAAAGATATTCGAACGAAACCTGCCGGCAAACTTTGTATTGGCAAACGACGGTGACTGGTTCGAACTACCCAGTGACTCAGCCGACATTACTTACACCAATCAATAGCCCACCCAAAGGTCCTGGCTACGCTGGGCCGTTAGCGGTCTTTTAAGGCCGGCGGCGCGGTGAACACCAACAATCCGCATCTGTTTTAGAGAGATCGCTAGAGACCTGCACTGCTATAGTGAGCAGAGTTTATCGACAGTAGCCCCCCTACCTAATGGCAATCGACAGTAAATCGAGGAAAGAAATACCATGAAACTTTATGACTACCCCGGTGCGCCCAATCCACGAAGGGTTAAAATTTTTCTGGATGAAAAAGGCCTCGAATACGAAATAGTGAACTGCGACATGGCGAAAGGGGAACACAAGCTAGCCGCATTTCTTGAGAAAAACCCTAGCGGCAAGATCCCTGTGCTGGAGCTTGATGATGGTCGATGCCTTGCAGAGTCGGTTGCTATCTGCAGATACCTGGAAGCGATCCAGCCAGAACCGAACCTCTTCGGCAGAAACCCATTTGAACTAGGGCACATCGAAATGCGTAACCGCCAGATTGAACTTGAGCTATGGACCCAGGTTGGCGTCTCCTGGGTAAATGGATCAATCGTCACCAAACTGTGGCAGGTCGAGCCGAACACCCGCGCCAAGGAAACCAGTGATGCAAACGTCAGGCGCTACCATGAACGTCTGGATCGAGAGTTTAGCCAGTCAGACTATGTCGCAGGAAGCAGGTTTACTGTTGCGGATATATCCCTTATCAGCGCCATCGATTTCGGCGCAAGTCTGGTCGACCTGAAACCCGAAGACGGCCTGGATAATCTTTGGCAGTGGCATGCAAGGGTATCAGCTCGGAATAGCGTGCAAAACAACTAAGTCACCCTGAGCCCTCATCGTGTGCCATCAGAAGCCTCGTGCGCTACAAGCTTATTGACCCGAACCTTCACACATCGCACGACCGTGAAAGCTCGATCTATATTGTTTTGATACGAAGGTGAGTGTTAGTCTTCTGCCACCCCCTTCTTAAGGTTTATACCATGGCAGCACTCGGCGAAAAAACCACGACAGATGAAGTACTTGAAGGCGTCGACCTGACCGGTAAGGTCGCAATAGTGACCGGTGCCTCTGGTGGACTCGGGGCAGAGACGGCCAGAGCACTAGCCTCCAAAGGTGCTGCTGTCACCATTGCCGCAAGGGACCTTACCCGCGCCCAGGCAATGGCCGATCAGATCAAAGAAAGCACCGGCAACCCTAACGTCGATGTCGGAGAACTCGAGCTTGATAAACCCGACCGTGTCAGGGCTTTCGCTAAAACTTATCTCGAGAATCACAACGAGTTGAACCTGCTGATTAACAATGCTGGCGTCATGGCCTGCCCCCTGAATCGAACCACGCAGGGCTGGGAAATGCAGTTCGCAACGAATCACCTGGGGCATTTCCTGCTGACCTGCCTGCTCAGCCCGGCGCTGGTCAATGGCGCACCTGCAAGAGTCGTGAACCTTAGCTCCGGCGGACACAACTTTGCCCCTGTGGATTTCGATGACATCCATTTCAATCACCGTGACTATGACAAGTTCCAAAGCTATGGTCAGTCGAAAACGGCAAACATTCTGTTTTCTATCGAACTCGACAACCGCCTTAAAGATCGCGGTGTTAGAGCCAATGCCGTGCATCCTGGTGTGATCATCACTGACCTGGGGAGACACATGTCAGAAGAAGACATACAGGCGATCACTGGCAATAGACCTAAAGGATCGCCGCAGATGGTCTTTAAGGAAATACCCGCCGGCGCCGCGACCTCTGTATGGATGGCAACGTCGCAGGACCTCGAGGGTGTCGGCGGCCAGTACGCGCAGGATTGTGGTCTGGTTGAACCCGACGCCGCCAACGCCGGGACCGGTGGATGGGCAAAATGGGCTCAGGGGACTAACGACGCGCGGCGCCTGTGGGGCATGTCTGAAGAAATGCTTGGAGAGACATTTGATCTCTAAAGGGTGAAACCGCGATCGGCGCCGTGCTATTTCGGTCGCGGCACTATCCCACGCCTTCATTGCAGGCACCAAAAGAAATCAAGGCTTTAACCTTAGCGTTAGATTCAATCTACGCAAAGAACTCTGGTAGACAACGGCTGCGCCCAGTCATAACAACCTCCCAAAAATCAGTCATAAAACATCGAACACACAAAATACTAAACGTCTTTCAATTAGTCGCTTGAGCACCAAACCCCATCACCAGGGAACGAATACTTCAGTTTACAAAATATTCATTATTTAGTTTTTACTCAGCAGCCAAAGTTGGTTACATTCTGCACATCACTAATGAGGTCCCTAAATGACAGACGCACCAGAAGGCTATACGGTCGATGC
>JABIVN010000116.1 GCA_018667205.1 Gammaproteobacteria bacterium
ACGGAAAGATTACTGTTTTGAACCTAGAGCAGGGTGGTGCTTTTGAAGTGAGCTCGGCTGAAACGATTCTTGCTGCGTTGTAATACGGCGCTTGTTCACGAAAAAGGCTGCACTTCGCAGCCTTTTTTATTGGCGGCCAGCTAATGCTTGAGAGTTGGGTTTTCTGGTCACTGCTGGCGGCGACCATGCAGGCTGTTCGTACTGCAGGCCAAAAATACCTGATAGCGGATATATCGCCACTCGGTGCGACGTTGGTTCGTTATCTTTTTGGATTACCCTTCATTGCGATGTATCTCGGTTGGTTGTTGCTTGATCGAGGTGCGTCTATTCCGGCACCGAGCATTCTATTTATTACCTATGGGGTCGTTGCCGGGTTCCTGCAGATTATTGCGACCATTTTACTGATACGTTTGTTTACTTTGCGCAACTTTGTGGTGGGTAGTTGCTATATCAGGACTGAAATTCTGATCACGGCTGTGATCGGTTTGACTTTTTTTGGCGAACTGGTGTCCGGGCTCGGATGGATGGCAATGTTGACCTGTGTCGTTGGACTCGTGCTGATTACGGTTTCCAAATCGGGCAAACTCAGCGATCTGTGGGATTTGTCTTCGCTCTACGGCTTAGGAGCGGGTCTGGCTTTTTCGCTCACCTCGCTCCTGATCCGTCAGGCGAGCCTGTCCTTTGGTCTGGATGATGCGATGTTCACCGCTGCGTTGACGCTGGCGTATATGATTCTAGTGCAGACAGTGATGAGCCTTGCAATGCTGCTGGTGCACAATGCCGCCGAACTTAGGGTCATTTTCAGGAAGTGGAAGCCGAGCGTGTTTGTCGGTGCCACGAGTGTGGTCGGATCCGTTGGTTGGTTTACGGCGTTCACCCTGGAGCGTGCAGCGTATGTCAAAACCCTTGGCCAGATTGAATTCGTATTGACATTGGCGATATCGATCCTTTATTTCAAAGAACGTCCAAAAAAAATGGAACTCCTGGGCATGTCAGTCCTGATCAGCGGTGTAATGCTCCTGCTCTTGGCCCCCTAACTTTTTTAAAGGGGACGGAGGGAGCTACTTCTTTGGCCAGGGGCATCCATATTTCTCTCCTCTAGATCAATTTGATGCTTTGATTGCATGAACCTGATCATTCTGTTGGCCACTGTTGGTTGATTTTTTCGAAAGCCCTGGGTGAATGTGCTGAGTTCTGTTTCGGGTCATTAACAGTGGTTTTTTTAATCCGCTGTTAAAAGCAAATGGTCCAATAGGGTCGCGTTAGCCGGTAAGGGACGCTGCTTTAGCAACAGGCTGCCCCTATAGGCGGGTTTCTCCGCCAGCACCTTTTGCGAAATTTTAAGCATCCAAATCGATCGCTTTCGTCAAGGAGCGCTCGTGGACGAGTTTCGAGGATACCTCCCTAGGTTACGTTTAATTACATTAGTGCACATTGGCATCAAGGCCTGTTTACAAGACACCTCTAAAATCTCATCCATCAACCCAATATGAGAAAGGACAAATATCATGTACAAAACTATCCTGGCTTTTTTACTTATCTCCCTTGCCACCGGTTGCTCGACCTACAGCGGCACACAATCTACTGCTGAAATGGAATTTTGTTGGGAAAGGGGCATGAACTTTCAATGGATTGAAGAGTTTGACGCTGGCTGCGTTGATCCAACGACAAACTCTACGCCAGTACGGATTTCCAAAATAAAGTGGTTGGAAAAGAATCAGGGCTCATTGGCCGGTCAAGGTTCATCCAGCACATCAAGAAACATATAAGGTGCCGAACGCTGTCCTAGTTGGTCTGACTATTAAGCATGAGTGTAAAAATACATTTGCTGCCTTATTCGACACAACAGGGACGGTACTTCCTGATCAGTAAATCATCGGCTAAGCTTAATGAGCTTTTGAGCACTCAAAGCGAAGTGCAGAAAACTGCATTTTTTAATAAAAGGAACGAACGATAAAATCGAAATTTAACCAAAGCACGCTTAAACTCGCGATCGTATCGGCCATGGCACTCGGCTCCGCGGCTCTTAGCGTCGATACCTACGCTGACACAGTTACTTCAACCATGAGCGTTAGCGCGACGGTCGGGCATTCCTGCTCCATTGACTCCAATCCAATGGCATTCGGAGCCTATGATCGTGTTGTCGCCAACGCATCGACCGCGCTTGAAGCCACTGCCACGGTAGTGTCGACCTGCACCTCAGGCGCAGCGGCCCTGATCACCATGAATGCTGGTGCTTCCGCGGGATCGGGTTCGGCTGATGCGCCAGTTCGCCGAATGACGGCCGGGGCAGGCGAGTATCTAGTCTATCAAGTGTATTCAGACGTCGCTCGCGGCACGGTATGGGGAAATACCGCCCCTACAGGTGTGGCGCTTACCGGAACTGGCGTCTCTCAAACCCTTACTGCCTATGGTAGCGTCCCGTCAGCTCAACTGGCGGCCCAGGGGGTTTACAG
>JABIVN010000117.1 GCA_018667205.1 Gammaproteobacteria bacterium
ATCAAAGGCTCACGGCTGGTTTTTTGGTTACAAGCGTTCATCAGGGCATTTAACGTAAGGGGATATTGGTCAGGCGTGGTGACCGCTTTTTCCATCAGGCAACCGATGACCCTGACGAACTCTGATGTGAGTTCTATATTCATTTCTATACGTTTCCTGTGGCTATACGTTTTCTGTGGCTAGGTTGTGGCGATGAAATTAAGTCGTTAAAAATCGATAACCATTGCTAATCATAGATCAGTTATCAGCGCGGCGCGAGACCTCTGCAGTTGACCACAACTTGACGAGCTGAAACCCGTCATTTATACCAAGGTAGGCATTATGCTAATCGACCGACACTTAAAACAGGAATACTAGCAGGGCTTTTCGACCAACAAAATGAGGATCGAAACATACCCAATGCCGGCTTGCTTCATGAGTCCACTTACATTGTTCCAGAGAATTATTTCGTGTTGCCCAGGGACACGAATCTAGCCTGGGTCACACAGCCCAGGTCCTTTGGCGCTATTTCTATTTCGAGTCCACGTCGGCCAGCACTGATGAAAATCGTATGATGGCGTTGAGCCGTGACATCAATAAAGGTTCTGAGCTGCTTCTTTTGGGCCAATGGGCTGACGCCGCCGAGAAGGTAACCGGTCGTGGCTTGGACTTGTTTCGGCGGTGCGAGTCGAGCCTTTTTAACCTCGGCAGCTTGCGCCAGATGCTTTAAGTTCAATTGTGCCGCAACGGGTAAAATGGCTACAACCAGCTCCATTGGGATGAGCTGGCAAACCAGTGTTTTAAAAACTTGGTCACGGCTTAGATTAAGCGCATTGACAGCCTCTAGTCCGTAATTCTTCGCCTCACGCTGATGTTCGTATGCATGGGCCGTAAAGGCAATGGCATGTTGCTTCAGCAAAAGGATAGCCGGTGTCATAGCAAAACCTGAGATCGATAGGTTAACTCACTATATCGGGTGAGACCTAAACGCCGCAATCTACCGAGGAATCAAGAGATGAAGCGGCAGAGAGTTGGCAGGTCGTCATGCAGAGCCGCAAAGCGGTTTGGCGGAATACCCGTTTTAAAGGGATGTTCTGTCGATAGACAGGGTATTAAAACAAATCGGGTGAACACCTGCTTCAACAAACAGTGAAGCCGTATTGCAATTAGTCATTAAACCTTACTGGGGCGTGCTGCTTTTGGCTGATGACGGATTAGCCTTGAAGCTCCCGCCCTAACACTTCCCGCAAGAAGCACCTTTCGATTTCAACGGAATAAGTTTTTGCAGACTCAAGCAGGAGGATCAGGATCTTTAGCCGAGCCCCGCCTCAATAAAAAAAGACAGTAAAGTGAACAAACCGCTCACGTTGAACGTAAGGGTTAATATGACTGAAATGACTAATCTAAACTTAATCACCCGACTTGAGCTGCTAGACACATTAAAAGTGTTACCCAGCGGCAGTGAGCCTGGCCGCCAAATTGCGTTACTGTTAAACGGCGTTCCAGATGAAACTGCAAAGCGGCCCGACAACGATATTTTCGATATACAATTTGATCAGCCTACGCTTGAAGCTATTGCCTACTCGGTGGAACAATATGCCTATGATCTAGCAGAGTCGTACGTCGAGGCGATCGAAGAAGGTACCAACAAATCGGCAGAGGACCGCTCTTTTCAATACTGGCAAGTGCTTTGCGAGCGCTGGAGTTACCTGGAATTAATGCGTTAGACCAGACCCTTCTAGCCCTCATTCGGATCTCCAAGATCTGTTAAGAAACAGGTTTCGAACCGCTCTAACTGCTGAGTCCGCTCTTTTTCAAGATCCCAGCGACCGCCTTCCCTATTTTTTCTTGCCGTTTCTGTCTTAGATCCCATCGAGGGCCCGCCTGCCCGATCGCGATGGTCCAGATTGATTCTCAGGTGCTCAAGAAGAGCACCTTCAGAAGAAATATTGACAGCGGACCGCGAATCGAACCAGACGGGCGTTAGCGCAGTGAATCATCCTCAAAGCCTCACCTTTCGCAGAAAAATGTGCGAAACTCTCGACCCATTCTTTTACTATTTTCATTAATGAGATCCATAATGAACTTACTCGATTTGGATTTTTGGCAAAGACATCAACGCACACTGGGTGTCATTGCCATAGCGATAGGCCTTGGTGCATGGGCCATGGAGTTTGCAGGTACCGTTTACGTTTGTCCTTACTGCAGGGTGCAACGCACTGTGATCGCCATACTTGGGATCATTATGGTGCTGCCTATCGCCAATCACTGGATAATCAAATATTTCGCCTCGGCAATTGGGTTTTTGGGAGCCGTGGTTGCCGTCAATCAGAACTTCATGGGGTGGATGAAAATATCGAAGGGAGAATTCGCTTTTAGCGAACACCTCTTTATTGATCCTTTCCTGCTCTCAGGAGGCTCACTGTTCATCATCATCGGGCAGTTATGGCTGATATTGAATCAAGAAAGGTCACGCCGGTCGCCGCCTTAAAATCACTTGACCCAGCGGAAGCCGCGACGCCAAGGGCAGCAGGTGTACCGGGTATTTTTCACCCAAGATCCAACAGCGATATCCGCTGAATGATAATTACGTATTCTGTGATGTGGCCTAATCTTCACTCAGAAGACCACAGCAAACCCATTCCCGCCCGTGGCTGCCTGAGGACAAGTGAGCCATTTCAACGACTACATCCAGTTTCTGCTGATCAGAAACCGTCATTAAACTCGCCAAAGTTGACCCAAAACCAACGGGCAGAACTCGACAGAAAACCTGCGTTTTAACACCGATATTCAGCCAACAAATGGGGTATCGTTTAGAAAAGGAGAGGTGACGTAGGATGGTGACAATATGGGGTGGCGCCAGCAGTCGATCAATGCGAGCGCATTGGATGGCACACGAACTGGGCTTGGACTATGAGGCCAAATTAGTAGGGTCCCGCACCGGGGAAACCCAGACCGAAGCATTTCGCCTATTAAACCCCAAGGAAAAGATACCCGTACTGGTGGACGGCAACTTTGTGTTGACCGAGAGTGCAGCAATCGTCACCTATCTGGGTGACACTTATGGTCGAGACAGTTTTCTTGTGCCACGGCCATATACCCAAGCGCGGGCTTTATACAATCAGTGGAATTCGTTTATTCAGATGGAACTAGATGCCCATACCCTTTACGTGCTGCGTAAACACCGAGACCTGACAACTCTTTACGGTGAAGCACCCGCGGCTGTCGTGACAGCAATAGAAGGGTTCAATAAGCAAGTCGCCGTTGCAGAGCGAGCGTTGTCTGGCACCAATTTCCTGGTAGGTGATCACTTTACCGGCGCGGACGTGATGATGGTCACCACACTCAAATGGGCCCAGGCCTACAAAATCGAACTTGCCCCTAGACTGATCGAGTACAGCGCGTTACACACCGCGCGAACTGCTTACCGACAGGCCGGTCGACTGAATTTCAGTATCACTGCAGGAGCATAAACACGACACGCGTACCCACTCACATCGCGATTTCCAAGGGTCCAAGTCGCGGTACGGCGAGACTGTTCGTAGGCTCATCGAGCTTACTTTTCTGTTGTTTGAGCCTGCATTTGAGCTGCAGCCCAGGTTATGTATCAAAAGACTACCCCCCAAATGAAGGCGTGGTAGTCTTAGCACATGAAATTTGAATTACCCAAAATAAAGAAAGGCCTGCATTGGACGACGGTCATGAGCGAGAAAGCTCTCCTGGCCGTTATAGGTATAGCGACGTGTATAGCGTCGGCTCAGTATTTGTATACCATGTACGAAGCAAAAGAGATCCTCTTGGCGGATCTCTTTATGCTGTTCATATACGTTGAAATAATCGGCATGGTGGGTGCTTTCTATAGTACCAATCGAATTCCGGTCACCCTACCGATCATCATTGCAATAACGGCTCTTTGTCGGCTGATTATTATGCAAAGTAAGAATATGGAGGCGCTGGATTTACTGGTAGAGGCTGGCGCTATTTTAGTTTTATCTGGATCCGCTTACATCATGAGCCTGAAAGATACAGTTAGTCTTGAGAAACAAAAAGAGTTCAAAAATGATGACGACACGCCTTCATAACTAAAAAAAGAGTCGCCGATTTAACAGGGATGTTCAGCCAATAGACAGCAGGGTGCATTGTCCGGGTCTTTTACGGCCCACACAAACAATGAAACACCATCGGCTTTTGAATCACGCGCGTACAACCTTACGCCCATAGGCACGCCCTGCTTATATGCGGCAGCAAGATCACCGGTTTCGGCCAGATCGATGGGCATATCGAACCCCGCGAAGGTGCGTAATTTTATGCGGGTGCCACTGGTTGCATAGACCTCTTTACGTTTCATAGCATCAAACAACGCTTCACGCGAATTCCGGTGCCCAAACTACAGCGAGCCCCCCGGGATTATTATTCCGTATCCCCGTCACGTTTTCATCAGACATTCTACGTTCCGCTGGCGAAGCAGCGAGCGCAGTACTGCCGGTAAAATCCCATTCCTCAGCATCGCCGGGATTGGAGTTATGCGTGTCTGTCGAACCAATCAGGCCGAACTCAAGTGGGTTAACGCCTATTTGATCTTCCAACGCCAGGCCGATTTGCAAACCATCCCGCGCCATAGAAGTGGAGTAAATGCAGGCAGTTTCCTGACCCTGGTCGCAGGGGGGAAAGAACTGCTCATACCCACACTCTTCATCCCCGGCACCGAATGCTACAGAGCACTCAGAATTACCTTTTATTTGAAACATTTCAACGATAGGTTCATTTCGTTCTCGGAGCTTCCAGTCGTCCTCTGTGTATGCGACGCCATCGATGGTTTCACCTGAAAAAGCCAAGCCCCACGTCTTGTTCATGTTGTGCGGAATCGTCAAAAATTCACAGTCGTTCGTACAGGTTGCTTCAAGATCCTTCCACAAATCAATTTCAGACACCGCATCAAACCCTGACACTGCGTATTTCGGAACGTCCATAGACCTGAAGACAATATTACGATGATGCTTGCCACGATCTGGGAGGGCTGGCGAGTACTCATAGGCTGCAAAAGTAGTAAACGCGCCTGGCTCATAATGGCGCTCGGCAGCTTCCTGAACCTGCCTCCAGGTTTGCGCTGCGTAATTACGCTCGAGTCCAACATCATCGTTGAAGACACTTAGATCTCTAATCATCGGTCGCTGCTCGGCTCGACCGCGCATTTTTAAAAAGCCAATAAGAGAAGGTGTTGCTGTTTCCTCACATTGTTCGCGGCCTGCGTCACTTAAATCAGCGCTCTCGCACGCTATGCGACGCCCGAAACCCTCCGCGTGATCCGTCAACGCGGCAAAGTCGAGAGGCCGTGTCAGCTCAATCCGTTCACCTGTCCTGCTATTCGCACGCTCACCTTTGGCGATACGGTAGGCGGTATCCATATCCATTCTGTTACCAAAAAGATAAGCATCACTGGAAATATTGGTGTGGACATGCAGATCACCAGAATAGACATTTTTTGAAGCGCTTGCCGGTTGACGCCCTAACTGTTTTCTCTCGGGCCGATAAAACGCAGACTCATTTTGGCGCTCAACGATTGCTCTGATCGCTGCTATCTCTTCCTCGTTAGTAGGCAGCAACAATGAATCAGCCAAGAGGTATACGCGATAAGCAACCAAACTTAGTGCAATAAACACCAACAGGCCGAGCCATTTTTTCCAATTCGTTTTAGCTATCCTCTAAATATCTAATTTATCATTATGCTAATTTTATTTCTCACTATGATAGCTGTTACTATCGCGCGCATGCAAGATGAATGAGATTGGAGTGTTTCTATGGCCCAAAAAAAGGCGCTGCCTGACACGGGTAGCAAGGGCT
The DNA here is from genome assembly GCA_018667205.1 of Gammaproteobacteria bacterium. Classification (GTDB taxonomy): domain Bacteria; phylum Pseudomonadota; class Gammaproteobacteria; order Pseudomonadales; family Azotimanducaceae; genus UBA9659. The sequence goes on from JABIVN010000117.1 coordinate 5,821, forward strand.
CAGGCCCAGAGAAAGAAACGTCGCGAAGGCGAAGCCGTGCCGAAACGGAACAAAAACTCATTGATGTCGCACTGGATCTAATCCGCGACAAAGGCGTACTAGCTGGATTGAATCTTCGCGAAGTGGCGGAAGGCGCTGGTGTTAACCGTGGCAATATTTATCACTACTTCGGGTCACGGCAAGAATTACTGAGAGTTGCCATTAGTCGTCGCTTCAAGGCTCTGGTAGGCACTGTGGCAGCCGGCATTCAGAATATGCGTTTCGTTGAGCGAAGGCTAAGTTCATTCCGCCTGTCCAAAGGCAGCAACGATAGCAAATTGCGTGCCTTACTCGTGCTTGATGGAGATGATACGGTTGACCCAATACCGTTTTACGAGGAAGGCCTGAGCCAGCTTCGCAAGGATGTGATCGATGGCGACATTCACAGAGAACATGACTTAGAGGCATTACAGGTCACTCTTTCAGCGCTATTACGTGGTTACCGTATTTTTCGAGAACCCTATGCTAACAGGCTTAATATTGATGCTGACGAACTCGATGAAAGAGTGAGCAACGTCATGCGCACCTTTTTAGAATCGGTGGCTAAAGCACCCTCCACTTTACCAAAAAATAAAGGAGCTGAATGAAACTCGTCTATTCCCATCCCAATTCCATGATCCTTGGCAGCATGTCTAGTGCGTTGAACCACGAAGGCATAGCAACCGAGATCCGTAACGACATCCTAGGTGGCGCAACCGGAGAAATTGCGCCCGGCGAAACCTGGATAGAGCTTTGGATCCTGAATGAGGCTCAATATGAAGCCGCCACGCTGCGGATTAAAGAAATACTAGCGCAACCTGAGCGTGATGACTGGTTGTGTAATCGCTGCCAAGAACGCAATCCAGCAACTTTTGAGGTGTGCTGGCAATGCTTTGATCCTGTCTGAAAATCCTGTTTCTTTGGGAATAGGCTTTTTTTCCACCTCTGTCTTTTTGAATTCAATAACCGACCGGTAAAATGTATCAGCGCTTAATCAACGAAGAGCTCATTACTAAAAGCCCTGAGAAAAAGCCCTGAGAATAAACCCTTAACCTTTACGCCCTTGACGCGATTCCTCAACAACTTTACCTGATCTCAGGGTTAGCTCTATTGTCGGTATCACGGCGGATAAGAGTCTCAGGATATATGCTGCGCTGTTTTCTAAACCTGACCCCAGGGTATGCATGGCTGCACTTTTAAAAACTTGGCATATCGAGCCTCACGCCGCAAATCTTATTTTCAAAATTCGAGCGACAACAACCTCTGCAAAACAGTAAGGTCACTGCTTTTAAGGTTAACAATATTGGTGTGGATACAGCAATTTCCGGCAACAAAGAACGCAACCTTCTTTCCGTCGGGACTGATGATTGGCTCATAGGGCACGCCTCAGACTCCTGACCACCAGGGCCAGGCTATCCGATCGATGAGTGCCCTGCCGTCTGCCGATATCACCATCGCCATACCTGGCAATGCACTCTCAAACCAAAATACGATACGCAAACAACTCCAATGTTTCATCTTCATCTTCACAGGAATCGAGATAGGCTACTATCTATGCCAAGCGCATCTGTGGGTTTTGCCGTGATCCCACGTCGATCGACTCGGACAAGGATACTAGTTCACGGAAGACCCTTGCCAAGATCAAAGTTGAATCCAGAAAACAACGTCAAAAATTTTCAAAACCTATCATGTATAAATTATCCAGGGATATGGCTTAACCTCAGGTCAGAAAAACAACCACCCGGGCCAACTGTCAGAAATAGAACACAGATCATGCGAACAACATCCTGTAATCGTGAGGTGCTTTTGGCTTTTGGCTTTTGGCTTCTGCCAATTGATCAAGAGAGCAGTAAAACGGAGCCTTGAATTTCGTTGCACTGCGCCTTATCTTGCCTATTGCAGTTCAACAGCCAAATTGGGCGCCACTTGAGCGCTTTACCGTCCGAAAAACAGGCTGCCGGTACATTCAGAATTTAACCGCAGCAAGGTACAAAGGACCATTGGTGAACCGGTAAATTGAGTATGGAATCAGAAGACCACAAGTTGTTTTCGAAACCTACCTATCAATGGTACGTCGTAATTCTTTTGACGACTGTTTATGTCTTCAATTTTATCGACAGAAACATCTTGGCGATCCTTGGGCAGTCGATTAAAGAC
>JABIVN010000118.1 GCA_018667205.1 Gammaproteobacteria bacterium
AATCTTGCCATCTCGGAGGCGGTATCTAACCTTGGTTTGTACTATGCACCGGACCCATCGTCACAAATAGCTTGCACGATTGGTGGTAACGTCGCGGAAAACTCAGGCGGTGTTCACTGCTTGAAATACGGATTAACCGTACATAATGTGAAACAGTTAAAAGTTGTGCTGCCGGGCGGCGAACTCATGGTCGTCGGGGGAAAGGGATACGACACGCCTGGATATGACCTTTTGGGGCTGATGCACGGCTCAGAGGGCATGCTCGGAATTGTTGTCGAGGTCATCGTCCAGTTATTGCCAAAGCCGTCTGAGGTCGCCGTTATCATGGCGGCATTCTCCGATGTGATTGATGCGGCAAACAGTGTCTCCGGTGTGATTAGTGAGGGTTTGCTCCCTGCAGGTCTCGAAATGATGGACAAACTGGCGATACAGGCCGCAGAATCTTTTGTTGGTGCAGGTTACCCCGAAGCGGCAGAAGCAATGCTGCTTTGCGAGCTTGACGGTTCGCTGGAAGAGTTGGAGGTGTTAATTGAATCGGTTCGGGCCGTGTTCGAAAGCCATGGCTGTATTACCTTCACTGTGGCCTTCGATGCGACAGAACGGCAAAAGCTCTGGCTTGGCCGAAAAGCGGCGTTTCCTGCGGTTGGCAGGATCGCCCCTGATTACTATTGTATGGACGGCACGATCCCTAGACGGGAACTCGCGAATGTATTGAAAGCCATTACTGAGTTGTCTCACAAATATGACTTACAGGTCGCCAACGTGTTTCATGCCGGTGATGGCAACCTGCACCCACTGATTCTTTACGATGCAAACAACAGCGACCAACTGGCGCGAGCGGAAGCATTTGGGAGTGAAATCCTGGCGCTCTGCATTGAAAAGGGCGGCACTATTACAGGGGAACACGGCGTTGGCATCGAAAAGATCAATGAGATGTGCCTGCAGTTCAATCGTGATGAGTTAGAGATTTTTCACGGAATTAAAAAAGCGTTCGATCATCACGGGATACTGAACCCCGGCAAGGGAATACCAACGTTAAGCCGATGTGCAGAGTTCGGTGCGATGCACGTGCATGCAGGGGAAGAAAGATTTCCTCATTTGGATAGATTCTAATGCAAGTGATAGAAGCGTTCGCAGAGGCGATAAAAAAAGCCGGGCGCGACGGCAGCTCAATCCAGATCAAAGGAGGGGGAACCAAAGACTTTATCGGCTATGTTGCCCAGGGGCTGCAGGTCCTTACCACGGAGGGATACGCTGGCGTGCTCGATTATCATCCTGCTGAGTTGATCGTTAGAGTTAAGACAGGTACTCCCGTCATTGCGCTGAACGATCTTCTTCGATCAGAGGGGCAGATGCTAGCGTTTGAGCCGCCCGTGCACGACGCAACATCAACTATCGGGGGTGTTGTTAGCGCTGGTCTTTCAGGTTCTGCGCGGCCTTATCGCGGTGCGGCGAGGGATCACCTACTGGGCGCAGGTATGGTGCTGCATGATGGTGCCTACTGCGAATTTGGCGGTCAGGTAATGAAGAACGTGGCGGGTTATGACGTGTCGCGACTGGTTTGTGGAGCCTATGGAACGCTGGGATTGTTGGCTGATGTCAGCCTGAAAGTGGTTCCTATGCCGGAACTGGAGAAAACAATCACGCGGGAATGTTCCATCGATGTGGCCCGTGAGACAGTCAAGTTATTATCCAACAGTGTTAATCCGCTAACGGCAAGTTGCTATTTCGGTGGCACGCTCAGTGTGCGATTGTCCGGTAATGCACAGGCAGTAACGGCATCAGAAAAAACCCTCGAAGGTACTCAAGTAGATAACGCGCTTTGGAACCGACTCGATGCACAGACGCTTCCCGCGTTTCAAAACGCAACAGACGTCTGGCGACTATCTACCGATGCTGATGAACCGTTGTTCGATTATGATTTTGCTATTTTAGATTGGGGATTCGCCCAGCGATGGTTGCTTGATCCGACATCGGATCCACGACACGGCTACGCCGGTCGCGGGCACTGGACCAGGGTCCGGCATCATCAAGACCGGTTTGAAGCAGAGGCATTTCAACCTTTGTCGGGTTTGGAACTCGCGCTTCATCGTAGGCTAAAATCCACTTTTGATCCCGGTGGCATTTTTAATCCGGGACGTATGTACCGTGAGGAAGGCCTCTAATGCAGACTAATATCCATCCAGACCTGATCGCGCAGCCTAAAGTGCAGGAAGCAGATGCCATTCTTCGAAAATGCGTGCACTGCGGGTTTTGTACAGCAACTTGCCCAACCTATCAGCTG
>JABIVN010000014.1 GCA_018667205.1 Gammaproteobacteria bacterium
GACTCGCGACTGGGGCGGCAGCCACACTCAGGGCCGGGCATTCGGACTGTTGGATGGTGGCCGCGGACTATTGGCAGCCGTACTGGCGTCAGCGGGTGTTTTAATTTTCAGCCTGACATTCCCAGAAGATGCCTCAACTGCTTCACTGCAGGAAAAACAGGACGCACTGTTTCAGGTCATCTGGGGCTACAACATTGTTACCGCGCTGGCCGGTGTTTTTGTCTGGTTCGCCATCCCGGATATCCACCCTTCGAAAGCAAATGGCAAAAAACACTCATCCGACGACACCATTTCAAAGCATATCGTCGCGGTGCTCAGGATACCGGCGGTATGGATGCAGGCCGTCATCCTGCTTTGCGCCTATGTCGCCTACAAAGGGTTTGACAACTACTCACTGTTCGCTGTCCAGGCCTACGGAATGAATGAAGTCGATGCGGCCGCAATAGTCACCATCGGTGCCTGGCTTCGACCCGTTGCGGCGCTCGGAGCCGGGCTGCTCGGCGATCGATATAATGTATCCAGGATGCTTGCTTTGTCTTTCCTGCTTTTACTGGCCTCGGACCTGTTTTTCGCCTTTACGACCCCCGTTGCGGGTGTAGCCTGGATCCTTTTGGGCAACATTTTGATAGCGTCAACGGCTATATTTGCCCTGCGCGGTTTGTATTTCGCGTTGTTCGAGGAAGCGAGAGTCCCGATTGTCATGACCGGCACCGCGGTTGGGCTTGTCTCGGTCATCGGGTATACACCAGACATCTTCGTGGCACTGGTCGCCGGCATCATGATCGACGCCAACCCGGGTACAACTGGCCACCAGCACTTCTTCATGTTTCTCTCGGCGTTTGCAGCGATCGGACTTGCGGTCAGCTTCGCTCTGATACGGTTATTGCATCAAAAAAAATCCACCCAACACTAACTCTGTTCCAACACGATTAAGTGCTGGGATTGGTCGTAACGGCCGTATAGACGTCACGCGCGCCTTTCGTGATTAACGTGTGTCGTCAATTTGGACAGGCGCAACTTACCAGCAGTCGCAGATATAGATGACGGAATAATGAGAAAATAGTACTTTTTGATTTGGAAACGCATCGTTCCAAGAGAACTATCTGTCCATGAGAACTATCTCTCGAAGAGAACTATCTCTCGAAGAGAACTATCTCTCGAAGAGAACTATCTCTCGAAGAGAACTATCTCTCGAAGAGAACTATCTCTCGAAACGACGAATTCGCCCCTTGTAGGATGAACTGCCCTGCACAGATGCCACAGCGTCCAGTTTTGACTGCATAAATCCAGACGCCAGCATGGCATTGCTGAACTTCGCAGCATTCCCCCTTCCAGGGTCAACAATAATGACTTCACACTTTTCTTTAGCATGTCTATTGACGAAACTGGATAGCAGCAAGGCATGGTTCGGTTGATAGAGAACATCGCTGCCAACGATCAGGTCATATTCTCCGAGACTGGCATCCTTCTGTTCCCAACCTGTGCGTACAAACGGAATAGTCCGGCCTTCATTTAGATCGACATTCAGTTGAAGATAGGCCTCTGCCTCGGGGTGATGATCTGTCGCGGTGATATCCGCTATCCTGGAATTCAACATCAAGCTCGTCAGCCCCACACCGCAGCCAACCTCCAGAATACGTTTACCTTTAATATCAAACGTTTCCATCAACCGCGCAAGAACCTGTGATGATTCCCAGATGACGCCGAAGAGGGGCCATATCGCTTCTGGAACACCGAGTTTCTGAGCGACACCCTTTGGATCGCTGAATTGCTGTGTATCGCGCAGCGTTCTTACATGGATATCTGACCCTTCAAACTCAATCGTCTGGTATCGATACCTTAATTGGCGGGGTTCCGGGATAAGATCGCATCTTAAAGAGGCCTTTAACCCTACTACTTACCTGTACCGATTGCGACCGCTTGACGGCCTAGCTATCAAAATACCTTGCTTTACGTTATCCCCCCCCCTAAACTGCCGCGCGCTGATCGTTGATCGGCCACGTCATGTTGATTTGATAGCACTGGGTACCCCAGTCGCCCCTCACCTAGAGGCCAGCCAGGCTAGTAACGCCACTGCCTCAACTCTTTATGTCGTCCCGCGCATTAGTGCGCCCTAACATCGCGAAAACTGCGGTGAATTACATCATTGCGCCCGTAAAATGGCGCCAGGAAAGAATATGAGTTTTAATGAACGTGGCTTGTCCGAGCCACTACTAAAAGCGATATCCGAAAGCGGATACACAGAACCAACCGCCATCCAATCAGCGGCTATTGGCCCAGTCCTCTCGGGAAAAGACCTGATGGCATCTGCTCAAACAGGAACCGGTAAGACTGCCGCTTTCACGCTGCCACTACTGGAAAAGCTTGGTCAAACGGACAATCCCGGCAACCATCCACGGGTTTTGATTATCACGCCAACACGCGAACTCGCCGCCCAGATCGAGGCATCAGCAAACACCTACGGTAAGCACACGACGCTTCAATCACTTGCTGTATTTGGTGGCGTCAAGATAGGACCGCAGATCAAGAAATTGCGCCAGGGAATCGACATACTTGTCGCGACTCCAGGCCGTTTGTTGGACCTGAGCCAACAGGGAGCCGTAAACCTTAAGAACATCGAAGTGCTGGTACTTGATGAAGCAGACCGTATGCTTGACATGGGATTCATTCCTGATATCAAACGCATCCAGAAACTGCTACCAGATACCAAGCAAACATTGATGTTCTCAGCGACCTACTCCCCTGAAATCAGAAAACTAGCGCACGACTATCTGTCAAACCCCGTTGAAGTCAATGTCACGCCAAAAAATGCCGCTGCTCATACCGTCGAGCAAGTACTGCACCCTGTAGACAAGAGCCGGAAATCCCAACTGCTTCAGCATCTGGTAAAAACAAACGGTTGGTCGCAAGCACTCGTGTTTTCAAAAACCAAACACGGAGCGAACAAGCTCACCCGAGATCTGGTGAAGATCGGTGTTCGTGCTGCCGCTATTCATGGCAACAAAAGCCAGGCTCAGAGAACCAAGGCGCTTGAAGACTTCAAACGCGGAAAGGTTGAAGTACTCGTGGCGACTGATATCGCTTCCAGAGGAATCGATATCTCGGAATTGCCAATGGTGATCAATTTCGATCTGCCTCATGTGCCCGAAGACTACGTTCACCGTATCGGCAGAACAGGCCGGGCAGGAACGACTGGCAATGCCATCTCTCTTGTCTGCGCGGACGAATCTAAACAGTTACGGGATATTGAACGAGTAATCAACAAACCTCTGGAACGTGTCGAAATAGAAGGCTTCGAACCTGACCATGTTTTGCCGCTATCCGGCGCCGGTCAGGATCGGTCTGGAAACAGGTCTGGTTCTTCAAGGAGCAATAGCTCAAGAAGCAATAGTTCAAGAAGCAATAGCTCAAGGAGCAATAGTTCAAGAAGCAATAGTTCAAGGAGCAATAGCTCAAGGGGCAATAGCTCAAGGGGCAATAGCTCAAGGGGCAATAGCTCAAGGGGCAATAACGCTAACGGCAATAGCGCTAACGGCAATAACGCTAACGGCAATAACGCTAACGGCAATAGTTCGACTGGCAATAGTCGAAATCAACCTAGGAGCAATCGAGGTTCACCTTCGAACGTGAGAACCAACATGCAGGCATCCGCTTAGCAAGATCGAGACAGCAAAGTCGTGACAGGAAAGTCGTGACAGCGAACTGCCTGCGGCAAAGGGGCGATGTGCTGATTTAGGAATTTTTCTCTAAATTAGCAACCGCCCTGAACAACCTCTTTTAGAGATTAGTACTGCAAAAACTGGCAAGCCCCTTGAACAAAGGGGAAGATTTTTGACCAAAGTGGAGCTACGCTCTTCAACACCTCTCATCGTTCATCATTATAAACCGCTTGTCGCTTGCAACTCGCAATGCTCCGAGAGGGCGCAAAGGTTGAATCGTTCAACGCTGCCTGACTACAACACTGCCTGAGTACAACACTGCCTGAGTACAACACTGCCTGAGTACAACGCTGTGACATCCGGAATAAGTTTATGAGAAGGCCGTATAGCACAGCCGATTAAAAGAAGCGTATCATCCTCTTTTGCCGACCTTTAACTCACCGGATATCGATGTTCAGACGGCGCCTTGCGCTCAACAACATGACCACCTAAGACAATGACTTTCAAGCAGATTTACGCTCGTGCGATTAATAGAAAAGGTGAACAGGCGCTTATTGCTTCGCTGCCTAGGGTAATATCCCGTCAGGCTCTTATCAGCGCAACTGATAATACCTATTTGTCCGAGATGACCAAATGCGTGTTTCGATCCGGATTCGTTTGGAAGGTTGTTGAGCATAAATGGCCTAACTTTGAGACAGCGTTCGCAGGGTTTAACCCCAAGGCAGTCGCCAATTTCAGTGATGAACGACTAGAGTCCCTGGCTCAGGACACATCCATCATCAGGTACATGACAAAAATTTCAGCGACCCGGGAAAACGCCAAATTTATCCTTGATGTTATTTCGGAACACAAAACTTTTGGGCAGTTTCTGGCAGCCTGGCCGGACGATGACATCGTTGGCCTGCTGCTTTACCTAAAAAAACATGGCAGCAGACTTGGGGGACACACGGGACAGTACTTTCTTCGGTTTGTTGGCAAGGACACCTTCATATTCAGCAAAGATGTTGTCACTGTTTTGATCGCTGAAGGGATAGTGGATAAGGAACCAACCAGCCAACGCGCATTGCGCGCCACGCAGGAAGCCTTTAATCACTGGAGGGCAGAAACAGGCTTGCCTTACAGCCACCTTAGCCGAATCATGGCGGCTTCAGTTGGCACGTCTTTCTGAGGGGTGCTAGACCTCACCCGGCAGCAAAGGAGCACACCGCTATCAGCGCCCGTTACCGCCAGACAGAATCCATCATTTCCCTTTTCACCATCGTGCCTAGTCTGACCGTATCGCCAGGGGCCTAATCGCCTGACTCAAACAAGTATGGCTCTAGCGACGCCTGCGCTTCGATACGTATCTTATGCCAGTTACCACCACCATAATAAGCCAGACTTCCTGGCTCAGCATTACCCTCACCGTTATAATAAGAGATGCAGTCGCGCAACGGCGCTGAGTTGATATCAGCATTGCGACAATGCTCCGCATAACGTTCCTCAGGCTCTTTACGAACATCCACGATCTTCGCTCCCTGCTCTCGTATCGTCGACAACATCCAAACAATGTAATCACCATGCTCTTCAATCGCATTCGTGAAATTGAAACTCCCCCCGCCTCCTTGAGGACCTGAAACGATAAACAAATTCGGGAACCCATGACTATGAATACCAAGAAAGGTTTTTGTTCCCTCTGATTGCCACTTACCGTTCAACGTTTGACCGTCACGCCCCTCAATCATGTTGAAAGTCGATGTCGCCATCCACTGAAACCCGGTAGCGTAGATTAATACATCCAAGGGATACTCTACCCCATCATGCACAATGCCATGTTCAGTGATCTCACGAACACCCTGCGGCGCAGTATCTACAAGCGTCACATTGGGTCGATTGAAGGTCGGTAGATACTCATCATGAAACGTCGGCCGCTTGCAGCCGTATGGATAGTAAGGTTTTAGCGAGGCGGCTGTTTTTGGATCTTCAACGACCGCATCAACTCTGGCCCTGATCTGCTCCATAATCCGAAAGTTAGATTCGAGATTCTTTTGGATCATTTCCTCTGCAGACAATTGTTCGGCATGCTCTTTGCGTTCCTTGAAGTCAGGTACTTTACCTGCAAGGTAATCATCATTGGCCTTGATGGCACTTCGACCTGTAGATATCTTGGCGAACCTGGCTCGTCGGGCCTTTGCCCAGCCAGGCTCGTCTGCCCAAGCCGTCCTTTCTTCCTGCGTCGTTTCTCTTTGATCTCTTACATCCACAGACGAAGGTGTCCGCTGAAACACGTAAAGCTCATCGACTATCTTGGAAAGCTCCGGGACAGCCTGCACCGCAGTTGCACCCGTACCAATAATCCCAACACGCTTGCCTTTCAGGTCAACATGATAGTTCCAGCGTGAGGTGTGAAAGGAATCCCCCTGATACTTTTCCATGCCGTCGATTCGTGCAAGCTTTGGTGTTGTCAAAATCCCATTGGCCAAAATGACATGTCGAGCTTTCATCAAGTCGCCACGATCTGTGTAAACAGACCAGCGACCAGACGATTCGTCCCAGACGGTCTTTTCAACCGTTGTATGGAAAAGACAGTGGTCGTAAAAGCCAAACTTCTCTGCCAATTTCTGACAGTACTCCAAGATTTCGAAACCCGAAGCGAATTTCATAGAAGGAACATAACCCATCTCTTCCAGCAAAGGCAGATAGCTGTAGGCTTCAACGTCGCAGGCAATACCCGGGTATCGGTTCCAGTACCAGGTTCCTCCAACATCACCACCTTTTTCACAAAAGCGAACATCGTTAAAACCCGCTTCACGTAATTTGTGCCAGAGCAGCAGCCCTGCGAAGCCGGCTCCTACAACCAATATCTCGCACTCATCATCAAGTGATTCTCGCTCAACAGGAGCAGCGGAATATACGTCCTCCAGGTATCTGCTGAACTCCCCTTCCATGGGGATATAGTCCGCTGCACCGCGCCGCGCTTCCTTGAAATTCCGATACTTGGCCTGTTCTTCCGCGTTCAAAACTGCACCAACCGGAGGCTCCGGCAAATCCTTCAACGCCTGGTCATCAACAACCGCGTAACCGCGCCCAGCAATCTTGTCCGTTGCCAACGCCGCTCGAGTGTTAAATGTTTTAAATCCTGTTTCCGGGTCTACCTGAATCGTCATAAAATCCTGCTCTAATAAATGATGAATGCCACATGAGTACCGAGCGCAATGGTTGAATAAACCAGAGCGAGCGCTTCCCGTCAAATAAGCCTAGCCCCTCGCAAGACGATTGATGCAATCTCTACTAAGATAGCTGACATGGAACAACTCATTCACGAACTCAATCAACTCCCTGACACGGTCCGGGGAGGGTTGCTATTTGGCAGCCTACTCGCCGCCATTGCACTAGAGTCGCTTATCCCCAACATCGAATTCGGCTATCAAAAGTTAAGGCACGTCGCTACCAACCTGATATTTGTCGTCACTTCGGGCATCATTTCCATTGGGCTTGCATACCTTGCATACGGGGTCATCGATATCTCTCGCCTTAACTTTGGGCTTTTCTATCTGATCGAAATTCCCTTATGGATGCAACTCATTGTCTCACTGGTCCTGCTCGATCTCTTTGGTCAGTATCTTGTCCATGTCTGCTTACATCGATATAAATGGATGTGGAAGCTTCACCTGGTGCACCACAGCGACACGACAGTCGATGCCAGCACAGGAACCCGCCACCACCCAGGCGATATTCTAATCAGGGAACTACTGATCTTTAGTCTGATCTTATGCGTCGGGATCCCGGCAGCTTTTTACGTCTTATACAGGATTATTACGCCAATTTTTGCCTACTTCACCCACGCCAACATCCGCCTGCCGGAAAACCTGGACCGGGCGCTCAGTTGGGTCATCGTTACGCCGCACATGCACAAATTTCATCATCATTTCGAGCTTCCATGGACCAACAGCAACTACGGCAACATTTTGTCCTGCTGGGACAGAATGTTCGGTACCCTTACCTATAACAATGTCTATAACAATGTTTATGCCGATTCTGATGACATCCGCTATGGGCTGGATACTATCGATGGACAGCACGATATGAACCTGGCTTTTCAGTTCGGCCTACCTTTTAACAAAACAATAACAACTAATGACTAAATACGGGGAAAACTTTGGATTCACAATTCTCAGAAACCGATGAAGCATTTCGAGACGAGGTCAGGTCATTCCTCAAGGAAAATCTCAGCGAGGCGTTACGTGAGGCCGGTCGCAAAAAGACCAGCATCTGGCAAGAAAAGAACTCTGCCATAGCGTGGCAAAAATTGTTATTCGACAAAGGTTGGGTGGCGCCCGAATGGCCCCCTGAATATGGCGGGACTGGCTGGTCACTCACACAGAGGTACATATTTTCCCAGGAGTGCGCTCGCGCAGAAACACCGGGTATATCCCCGATGGGATTGAAGATGTGTGGACCTATGCTTATCGGCTACGGAACCGAAGAACAAAAGAACTATTACCTACCAAAAATCCTGTCCGGCGAACATATCTGGTGCCAGGGATATTCGGAACCAGGCGCTGGATCAGACCTGGCATCATTGAAGACCTTTGCTGCCAGTGATGGTGACGACTACATCGTTAACGGAACAAAGATATGGACCAGTTTCGCACAACACTCGAACATGATGTTCGCACTGGTCAGAACCTCAACTGAAGGCAAGGTTCAACAGGGCATTTCGTTCCTGTTGATTGATATGGACACGCCAGGGATAAACATCGAACCCATCATCAACCTTGAAGGGTCACATGAGCTTAACCAGGTCTTCTTTGACGATGTACGCGTCCCCAAAGTAAACCGAGTCGGCAAGGAAAATGATGGCTGGTCTGTTGCAAAATACCTTTTGGAATTCGAGCGGTTTTCAATTTCATCCGTAGAACTCCGAAGGCTTATTAATCGTACGCGACGTTTAGCGAATAAGCCCGACACTGCGGGGGATTCGTTGGCTAGCGACTCGGCGTTCCTTGGGAAACTGGCACAGTTGGAGATCAATGCACTTGCCATGGAGACATCAGAACAAAGAGTGCTGGCCA
>JABIVN010000119.1 GCA_018667205.1 Gammaproteobacteria bacterium
ATCGTTTCGCACTTCTCAAGGTAGGTGATTTCCCAGGCGATGGCAGGACCGACAAAAATTTTATCTTTCTTTGCCGCCAACAGTTCAATGGCTTCATCGTCCAGATAGTTGGCATGACCAACGAAATCGACACCAGCTCTAACCGCTTGTTTGACGGCGGCGGCGGAACGAGCGTGGCACGCAACGCGCATTTTTCGTCGGTGCGCTTCATCAACGATTGCATTCACTTCTTCGTCGGTGAATGACAGTTCGCCCGGTGGGTTTTGGCTATTGATAGCTTCGCCATCGATAAATATTTTGACGATGTCGACCCCTAGTTTCCGCTGTTGCCTTACTGCCTGCCGGAGCGCCCAAGGGCCATCTGCGATCTGACTAAGCCCGCCGCCGGAATCGACATTACTGGCGGTGGCACCAAGGTCGCGTCCAGCGGCAAGCAGCCTTGGACCTACAATTTTGCCAGCATTAATCGCCCCGCGAAGGGCAACATCGATGCTGTAAGTCGACCCGAAACTCACCGCCGAGGTAAAACCTGACGCCAGCATAAGTCGGGCGTTTCTTACGGCAGTGACGGTTGCAGCTTCGACAGACGTGTCACCAATCCCAAATGGACTAACGTCAGAGAATGATAGATGAGCATGAGTCTCCGTCATGCCGGGCATGATAAACCGCCCATTAACATCATGGTGAATTGCGTCCGCGGGCGTGTCGGGTAACTTATCGCCCGGACCAGCGTACCTAATGCGGTTGCCTTCCACCCAGACTGAACCCTGGGAGATCGCGTTGTGGTCTGTTGCTGTGAACAAGGTTGCGTTGGTAAATATCTGGTTCATGTCGTTATCCTGGGTTAGTCGCCATATTTTTTCGCGCTCTTAATCCTCAAGCCCTGGTTTTGAAGCCCCGGTTTTGAAGCCCTGATTTTGAAGAGCGCTAGTCTTGAAAGAATGATTCTTTGCGTTCACCGTTTGGACCGTAGACAGGTTCGCCTTTTTCGACCAGGTAAGCCTGGTTGACACTTTCGACGACGCCGGCCTGACCAAGAACTTCGACCATCTTGGCATAGTTGGGGTGCTTGAAATGTGCCGCCAGGGACTCGCTGTCTTCCCATAATTCGTAAACCTGGATTCGGGTTGGAATAGAGGGGTCTGCAGCAAAGCAATAGTCATAACATCCTGCTTCTTCTTCTCGTGTGGCCAGTTGCACATCCCGGGTAATTTCTACGGCCTGGTCTCTTGCTTCCTGTGTTTCAAATTTTAGTGCGGCTACAACAACAATCATGGTGATTCCTCTCACTGTAAAAAGTGTGATTAAAAAAGGGGTAATGCGTACCTGATCCTAAACTAATTGCGCTGTTGAAGTAAAAACTGTGCTGACGCACGTATTACTGTCAATTCGCTACGTGATTAGTGGTATAAGTTTTAATTAAATCAAATCATATGGTTATGAGCTAGGCATGCTGAAATTTATTGGATTACTGCTACTTTTTTTTGTCCTCGTCAGTGCTGTTTCGATCGTTGGGGTCTACCGCTACCTGAGTCCGGTGCAAGAAGCGGTAAAAATAGCATCCCCATCCTCGGTGAGAGCGCTGTCGACGGGGGAAATTATTGGCTTGCAGGGAAAGCACGGTGCACATACCTGGCTGGGAATCCCGTATGCCCAGCCCCCGGTGGGTGACCTCAGGTGGAAGGCGCCGTTAAAGGCCTTACCATGGGAGGGCCGTCAGGAAATGCTGGGTTATGGTGAGCAGTGCCCGCAGCTGAGGGTAGTCGCGGGCATAGACGACGATAGGACTTATGTTGGCGATGAAGATTGTCTTCGACTGAATGTCTGGGCGCCGACCTACCACAAAGATGAAGTCCCGACAGCCGATAAGGCATTGCCTGTCATGTTTTGGATTCACGGTGGAGGTAATACCGTTGGAAGTGGCGGTAGTGATTTAGTCCAGATTTATGACGGCGCGATGATGGCCACGGAGCAAAAGGTCATCGTCGTCAGTGTGAACTATCGGCTTGGTCCGATGGGATGGTTTTTCCATGAAGCCCTTAGGGAAACATCAGATACGGCTGCGGATGCCTCTGGGAACTACGGGACGCTGGACCTGATATCGGCGCTTGGTTGGGTTCAAGAGAACATTGCAGCGTTTGGCGGAAATCCATCAAATGTCACTATTTATGGTGAATCTGCTGGTGGTTTTAACGTGCTCAGTCTGATGGCGTCACCGCTAGCGAGAGGCTTGTTCCACAAAGCGATTGTACAAAGTGGTGGCCTAAACATTTTTACCCGAAAGCAATCACAGGTACCCTGGAAAAATCAGGGTGGTAATCCTGTGATGACCTCGCAGGAAATGACGGCGAACTGGCTTGTCCGGTCAGGGCGAGCGCCGGGGAAAACCTCTGCGATGCTCATGCAGAGTGACCTGGATTCCCAAGCGCTCTCCAACTGGTTGAGGAGTCTGCCACTGCAGGACATTTTTGATATCTTCGATGCCAGTTTTGCGGGGATGATTGAGATGCCGCTGCTTATCGGTGATGGCTACGTTTTGCCAGAAATGACTGCCGTCGAAATATTTTCGGACCCAGCACTCTACGCCAATGTGCCGGTTATTCTTGGCACTAATCGTGATGAAGTGGCACTTTTTCTTGCCTTTCTTCCACAGTATGTTGGTTCGGTTAATGGTTTTCCTGCGACCATCAAAAACCCAGCAGCCTATAGCAGAGATGTTAAGTACGGCAGCCAGTTCTGGCGAGTCCGGGGCGTTGACGAAATTGCTCAGGCGATCAGTCAGGACCAACCCGAGTCTGTGTTTTCCTATCGGTTCGATGCAGATGACTGGAGAAACCTGGGTTTTATAGATTTTCAGGAATTGTTTGGCGCTGCTCATGCGGTCGAACTCTTTTTTGTCTTTGGGTATTTTCCAGACCCGATGAAGATTCTTTTTCCAGACTCAACGTTTGATGACGTGTCACAGCTATCGCATTCAATGATGTCTTATTGGGCACAATTTGCCCGCACAGGTAACCCTGGGGCTGGTGGTAATGATCAGGAAAGTCAGTGGTTACCGTGGATGACGGACGCGCCGGGGAATTTTCTGGTGCTTGATACAGACCTGGACGGAGGCATACACATGGAACGAGAGATGCTCACAAAAGACGGGGTACGGGCAGCGTTCTTGGCTGAAGACTTTGGTTCGCCGGACGAGAAATGTCAGAGTTATCGAACCGTGTTGGCCAACGCTGGTTTTGACGAGGTTGAGTACGGGTCATTCGATTGCAAATAGACCAACAACTCGCGGGGAAAGGTTTCACTTTGCAGGCGGCGCTTAATGTGTCTGCGGTAGAGACTCTATTGCCTGATATCGCTGGTGACTATGCCCAGCTATTGGTTTTTGGCCATGCGGGTTCTGGTTTTTGGCGTTCGCTGGACGAACCCCTGACAGGAAGCCACCCGTTGGATCGCAGGTCGATCAAAATGGCCGAAGGTTTTTTTCGCAGGATTGGTTGCGCGGATTATCTGGTGCTTTATCCCTTGACTGATCATCAGATTGATTTGCGCGCGTTAGGAAAACAACTGGGCTGGCATTCTGATTCGCCGCTAGGCATCGGGATTAATGCGATTCACGGAACCTGGTTTGCCTATAGGCTCGTCGTGTTGGCGAATACCGCTTATGGAACTAATCGTGAAGCTCAGGCTGATAATTTTTCTGAGGCGCCCTGCGGCAGCTGTCTCGACAGGCCCTGTGTCAAAGCCTGCCCGGTTGGTGCGCCCGGTGTTACCTTTGATCTTCAGGCCTGTATGGAAGAGCGGGTGAGGAAGGGGACAGCGTGCGCGCAGCAGTGCTTAGCGCGAAATGCATGCCCGGTAGGCACGGAATATCAATACGGGCAGGATCAGATGCGATACCACTACGAGCAGTCGCTGCAGCTGATTACATCGAAAAAACTGGCATAGGCAGGTTATGTCGCGGTTAGAATCGTCCTTGAATTTTGGGTTCTAGCGCGGCAAAAGGGATAGCTTTCGCTCTGGCGAGTAGCGGTTCATTGCACTTCATTTCATTAATTGTCGGTGGCAGCTAGGTGCAGCAGTCAATGGAAGAAGGGCTACATGGACGAATGATTGAGTGAGCGAATGGCGCCGCCAGCAGTTCGCTGCCTTTTTTTATCCCGGCACGTTACCGGGAGGCTCAAACACTGACTGCAAGCCCAAAAGCTTTAGGCTGCCTTATTTTTCAGCTCATTGTTTTGCAGATATTCGTCGTAGGTACCTTGAAAATCCGTGACCTCCCGGTCCTTAATCTCCATGACACGCGTGGCTATCGTAGAAACAAATTCCCGGTCGTGACTGACAAAAATCAAGGTGCCGTCGTATTGCATTAACGCTTGATTGAGCGCGTCAATCGCTTCCATATCCATATG
This sequence comes from Gammaproteobacteria bacterium, assembly GCA_018667205.1. Classification (GTDB taxonomy): domain Bacteria; phylum Pseudomonadota; class Gammaproteobacteria; order Pseudomonadales; family Azotimanducaceae; genus UBA9659. The sequence goes on from JABIVN010000119.1 coordinate 4,410, forward strand.
GTTAGTAGGCTCGTCCATGATTAAAACATTGGCATCGGATAACATAAGCTTGCCGAACATCAGTCGGTTCTTTTCACCACCGGAGCAAACCCTTGCTTTTTTGTTCGCATCGTCGGCGGTGAACAATAAACGCCCGAGCATGCCTCGAATCATCAGGTCGTCGTGGCGGGGTTGACGCCACTGCGCCATCCAGTCAAACAAGGTTAGATCTGAATCAAAATCCTCGGTGCTGTCTTGCGGGCAATAGGCAACGGAAGCATTTTCTGACCACTGCACGGTGCCGGCGTTTGCCGTGATCTCATTCATTAAACACCTAAGATAAGTCGTCTTGCCCACACCATTTTCGCCGATGACTGCCAACCTTGCGCCTGCTTCTAAAATCATATTGCCTTTAGAAAACAGCAAACCATCATCGAATCCGTGTGCTAAATCTTCCAGTACAAGTGCCTGACGGTGCAGTTGCTTGTCTTGCTTGAAACTAATAGAGGGGGTCATACGACTCGACGGTTTAACTTCGTCGAGTTCAATTTTTTCTAGTTTCTTCGCTCGGGAACTTGCTTGCTTTGCCTTGGAAGCGTTCGCAGAGAAACGCGCCACGAATCCTTGGAGCTCTTGAATTTCAGCACTCTTCTTAGAGTTTTCGGTTAGCAGCTGCTTGCGAATCAGGGATGACGCTTCAATAAAGCTTTCATAGTTACCGGGGTAAATGCGCAGTTCACCGTAGTCAATATCGGCCATATGCGTGCAAACTGAGTTTAGGAAGTGACGATCATGAGAAATGATAATCATGGTGCATTTACGTTCGTTTAGTACTGTCGCCAGCCAACCAATACTGTGAATGTCTAGATTGTTGGTAGGTTCGTCGAGCAGCAGGATGTCCGGATTAGAAAACAAAGCCTGTGCTAGCAGGACACGTAGTTTCCAACCCGGTGCCACTTCGCTCATCAGATCATAATGCAAGCTTTCGTGAATGCCGGCCTGAATTAAAAGCTCACCCGCCCGGCTTTCTGCCGTGTATCCATCAAGTTCCGCGAATTCGACCTCAAGGTCTGCGACTTTCATGCCGTCGGCTTCGCTCATTGCGGGCAAACCGTAGATGCGATCTCTTTCTTTTTTGATGGTCCAAAGTTTTGCGTCACCCATAATGACAGCATCCACGACGCTGTACTCCTCAAAGGCGAACTGGTCCTGACTTAACGTACCCACCTTGTTACCGGGAGTAATCGAAACATTGCCGGAGCTGGGGGTAAGTTCCCCGCTCAGAAT
>JABIVN010000120.1 GCA_018667205.1 Gammaproteobacteria bacterium
CACGAACTTCACCATCACTCAGCAGATGGCTTTGATGAAGTGGTACGTCGAATGCAATATTAGACATCAGTTTTTTCGTTAACCAGGATAAATGAAGACTCTATTATAGCGCAGCCAAAGCCGGTAAAGTCACCGTTGCTTTAGACAGAATGCATAGATTTCACTACATCGTTTTAAATACATCGTTTTAAATACATGGCTCGCATAGCACTGCTGATACAGAAGACGCCGACACTGGAAGATGGTAATTATCTTAGGTTCGCCCGTGAGCTGAATAAGTCAGGCCACAGCACCGACATTTTGTTTATTGATTCCCTCAGACTCATTGCGGGCAGGGTTACGGCTGACGCATTTTCCTGGCGCTCACACCTAAAGTCGGGCTCACCGCTACCGACAAGCGCTGAATGTAAAATCGATCACGACGTTATTTGGATTCTTGGCCTGGGTGATCGAGAGAACTTCCTCGACAAATACCAGTTACTCTACGCCTTGCCTGAAAAATGCAAAATCGTCAACTCACTTGACGCCATCATGCACCTTAAGAGCAAGTATTATCTTGCCAGCCAGGGCGACCAATTCCCAAGTCCGGAAACCTACGCGTCGACCTCTGCGGAAGAACTGATCAGTATTGTTGAAGCTAACCAAGGAAAATGGATTGTAAAACCACCCGCGGGGAGCTTGGGTAGGGACGTCTACCTGACGCACGCCGGAGACAGTCAACTGAAGGTGATTATTAAGCGACTCTGTGGCGCAGATAACAGCCGCTACACCATGCTTCAACGGTATCTTCCAGAGATCGAGCAAGGCGAGAAACGAGTTTTACTGGCCGGCGGCCGGGTGATCGGACAATACCTGCGTCGTTCAGCAGGGGATCACCGCACCAACATCACGGCTGGGGCAAAAACAGAGCCCTGCGACCTCTCTGTGCCAGAACGCCACTATTGCACCAAATTGGCCCAACAAATACTGTCGAAAGGCGCCTGGTTCGCTGGAGTAGACCTTGTTTACCCTTGGCTTATCGAAGTTAATGTGATTAATCCGGGAGGAATTACCACCATTCATGAGCTCACAGGTTGTGACCTGAGCGAAAAAGTCGTCGAAGCAGTAATGACTAGCCTAGATCACGCCTGAGATCCTTGAACTTTGGTCGGGAATCGGTATGATAGCGGCCTTTCCTTTCGGGCCGTTAGCTCAGTCGGTAGAGCAGTTGGCTTTTAACCAATTGGTCCCGCGTTCGAGTCGCGGACGGCCCACCAAATACGGGGCTTCCAGCAGGTTGCCCCCGTATTTTTTCCCGCTGGTAAAAATCTTCCCAGCATGTGGTCGAGATCCCGCTGCCCCTAGTGCCCTATTACATTAGGTCACCTGTCGTTACATTAGTACACATTTGCTTCAATCCCTGCTTACAAAACGCCCCTAAACTTTCATCCAATCAAACCAATACGCAAACGGGTGAACGATATGTACAAAACGATGCTGGCTTCCCTAATCATCGCGCTTACTACAGGGTGCTCTACTTACAGCGGCACACAAGCTACGGCTGAAATGGAATTCTGCTGGGAAAGAGGCATGAACTTTCAATGGATTGAAGAGTTTGATGCGGGTTGCGTTGAACCGAATTCTGATGTTAAACCCATGCGCATTGCTAAAATAAAATGGTTAGAAGCGAATATGGCTCCGATGGCTAGAAATGCTCCTCAAGGCGACACGAGAAACATCTAGGCTACTGCCCGGTAATAAGTACCTTCTTGACATCCTTCTGCACGGATGGTCCGCTGGGGAAAGTATTGGACTCGTTAGGTTTCCTGTGATTACTGTGACGGCTTACTGACAACACTAAGACCTGTCGGGGTACCAGTAACTCAGGTATTCAGCGTAGAGCGCATAATCACGCTTGCCTTCAACCTCAACCTGGTGGGCAGTCGTCAACAGGGTTTCTCCATTTCCCTTGCCCTGTGCCTTCAGCAAGGACACATGGGATCGGAGTCGAACGCCGTCCCCAATCACCACGGGCTTTAGCACGCGTACTTTATCCAGACCATAATTCAGGGAATAAGCCCCGTCGACAGGGCGCAGACCCGCACTCTCAAAAAAATACGAACATAACGCTATCATGTGAAAGCCATGAATCAGCGTTCCACCATAGGGCGTCGTTTTTCCATACTCAGGATCGCAATGCCCAGGCTTGGCCCATCGAGTCACTTCACCAAAGAGGTTAACCTGAACCTGATCGATGTCGACCCATTCACTGACGCCCAGAGGATGACCCACAAACTCCTGGATATTGCTCAAACGGAACCGCTTGATGTTTGTGTCACTCAAGGCTCTTCTCCTGAAGCCCCAGTAAGAATACCAGGGGCTTTTATGATGATACTGATGGCAGTTCAGACACGTGTTGTTAACCTTCCGGGACCCGGACCCGGACCCATAACCGCTACTATCGTTTTTCTTATCATGGGGCTTCAAGCCCCGCCGCAGCCCCAACCGATGTATCCGAAGATTCGTTCTTGGGAACATGGCACGTCAGGCGGTTTCCGAGTTCATTCAACCTGATCAAGTGTGACTCTCGGGTGACATTCACCGCAGACTGGTGCGGAACAAGGCCAATCTTTCTGGGAAAATCCGTCATGTGAAGTGTCCTCTTTCGCATGCTCTACGTTGATGACAAAGATGAGTAATACCAACCAGGAGACTGCCACTTTCATGTTCTAAAGCACTCCGTATTGGGAGCACCGTTATGTCGGCAAAGGTTCACAGTGTCAATAAAGCAGAAAAAATCGTGCAAGGATCCCAGCCCTTCGAAGGGACAGGCTTTGTGACGCCGCTGATTTTACGCCTCTCTCAAGCGAGCCGGGAAGGTTTGTCTGCCCAACTCACTCCTGTCCCTGCACCATCTCCGTTTCATAACCTGCGTCTTTCCAGGCCTCAATACCGCCCTCCATAGGATAGACCCTGGAAATTCCAAGTCGCTTTAACTTGAGAGCCACACGGGCACTCGAGGCTTCGCTTGGTCAGCTACAGTAGAGAACAATGTCGCTGTCCTTGGGGATACTCCCATTGTGTCTATCAATTGACTCCATCGGGACACGCAAGGCACCTGGCACCAGGTGTGGAAACGCATCAAAATCATAGTCATGCCGTAGATCAAGGATGTGAAAATCATCACCCTCGCTAATACGCTGCCGGACGTCTTCAGGTGTTAGTCTTCTCATCCGCAGTGAACGTAAAAAACGCTGCTGCGTAACAATCTTGTAAATAAAGTAGGCAGCGACGATTCCGCCTAAAAACAACCCTGCGATCAGGCCAGCGTCTGCGGCTTTTTGGGCAATAAGCTCTAACTCGGTATGGAAATAGAATCCTACCAGGACAAAAAAAGCTACCCAGGCCAAAGTGCCGACCAGGTCGAGGATAAAAAAGACCAGCATACTCATCCCTGTAAGGCCCGACATTGGCGGTGCGAGCGTCTGAAGCCCGGGAATGAATTTAGCCAGAACCACCGACAAAGGTCCCAGCTTTTTGAACAGGGCTTCGGTGTCCCGCACACAATAATCAGGTTCAAGCGACAAGATGCAAAGAAGATGCAGTACACGAGCCCCACGAAGCCGCCCTAGCCAGAACCAAAAAAGATCAATAGGTACCGTTGCCAGCGTACACACAACGAAGATCCCTAAAAGGCTGAGTTCCCCAGTACCGGCGAGCGCCCCTGCGGCCAGCAGCAGCGGCAATGTCGGCAAAGGTAATCCTGCCTGGTCAAGTGCAACCCACGCGAAAATGACCACGTAACCGTGCTCAACCAAAAACTGCAAAAATTCTGTCATTTAAGCCCTTTCATCGCTTCAAGTGCTACTCTGCCTGAAGCAGCAATCAAGTCACCCGCGACAGGCATTTCTTGTAATGATAGTCGTGGCAAGATAGCCACACAGTCTGTGCTTTTGGAGCCGGATGCACCAATACATTTAAACTGGATCAAATTTCTTGTTCGAACCACTTTCAACAGCCTTTGCTAAAAATCCATACCCCTTCTACGAAGACCTTCGCGAGCTGGATGAACCTTATTTTTATAATGACGCTGACGCTTATCTGCTATCGCGTTATTGCGATGTCGAGGCCGCCGCCCGAAACCCGACACTGGTCCGGTCACTTGAGGCATTTATGGATCCGGCTACTATCAACGCACAGCAGCGATCAAGAGACTGGCACGACATGCCCAATCATGAGCGGTTTGTGCAATTTAGCCTGCTGGAACGCGATGGCGCGACACATTTTCGCCTCCGAGTCATTGTCCTTCGAGCCTTGTCACGGCGTTTGGTAGAGCAACAGCGCGGTATGATCCAGACATATGTCGACCAGTTACTTGACCAATTGCTGCAACACAGAGCGTTTGATTTCGTTACAGACCTCGCCTCTCACGTTCCAGGCCACATTATCGGTCACCTGCTGGGCGTTCCCGACGAGGACTGCCCTCAGCTTCGAATATGGTCAGAAAATATCGTCCAGTTTTTTGATGCCGGGCGAACCCCAGCGCATAAACTACTCGCGGAAAGTGCCACTACCGAGTTCTACTTTTATCTGTCCGACCTCATCACAGACCGCAGGAATAAACCGAAAGAGGATCTGATCAGCTCACTTGTCGCAGCTCAGGATGCTGATGAGATGAGCGAATCAGAACTCATTTCAACGTGTATGCTCATCCTAGCAGCGGGCCATGGATCCACGATTGACGTTCTAGGCAGCGGCATGCACGCACTCATATCCCACCCGGGGCAAATGAATCTGCTACGCCAGCAACCAGGATACATTCAGAAGGCGGTGCAGGAAATGTTCCGTTTTGAATCACCGCTGCCATTTTTCCATCGCTATGCCAGCGAAGCCTTGATCTTAACTGGGCGGCACTATCCCAAGGGCACAAAATTTGGTTTGTTGTATGGCTCAGCGAACAGGGACCCAGATCAGTTTCCCAACGCAGATAGATTTGATATCACCCGCCACCCGAACCGCCACGTTGCATTTGGCCGGGGCGCTCATCTTTGCCTGGGTAACCATCTGTCCAGACTTGATATGGAAGTAATATTTCTCAGTATCCTAAGAAGGACCAGTCACGTCGAACTTTCAGGTCCCGACCCGACCTATAAACAGAGTTTGTCTGCCCGCGGCCCCGAATCATTGCCCGTGGTCTTAACACCGAAGTAGTTATTTTTGACGTCGACTACATTTTTTGAAACACTCAAGGTTCAAGTTTTTAGCCACAGGTAAAGCACATGCTATATCCGATCTTTCAGCACGCATATTTTGTAAACGATGTCGAAGAAGCTGCCCACAAATGGAACCGCCTTTACGGTGCAGGCCCGTTCGTCATGGTGCCGCATCACAAGACAGCCAAGTTTCAGTTTCGTGACACACCCCAGGAAGCCGATGTCTCTTATGGCTTCGG
>JABIVN010000121.1 GCA_018667205.1 Gammaproteobacteria bacterium
CTCGTGGTTGCCTGGCAATCCGAGCGAATACGTCCAGCGATCATCTTGATTTTTGGTGTCGGCCTTTTCTTTGCCTCTGCTTATATGGTTATTTTGCCGTTGATGGTACGGGACATTTTTGACGGCGGAGCGCGTGGCATCGCCATGGCTTATGGGTCAAACATGTTGGGGACCTGCACCGTTATTTTTTTTGTGATGCGCCGGGGAGGGATTGCTCGACCGGGACGAGCCCTTATCCTCGCGGGGTGTTTCAGTTCTCTCGTAGTGTCTTGTCTGTACTTTGAACTCTCGGAACTCGCTTTCTACGGGGTGATCTACATTTGGGGCATGTGCGGAGGTATCTCCATGACCCTGTCTCGTGCCATCGTGCAGGAAGCCTCACCACCGACCCATCGGGCGAGAATTCTGAGTGTTTTCATGCTCGGTATGATGGGTGGCATGCCGATCGGTTCTGCGATTATCGGGATACTGGTTGAATACATGGGGGTCCGAAACGCAGTATTAGTGCCAGGTGTCGGGATGCTGGTGATTATTGCTTACTTGTATTTGGCAACGAGCCTTTACGATGTCAAACGTCAACCGGTTACAGTAACGGTTGAAACTTAATCAGAAACAGATAGGAGCCAACAATGGACGGTAAGAGAGTTTTGATCACCGGCGGTAATAGCGGCATTGGTATAGTGACGGCACGAGAGTTGGCCAAGCAAGGAGCGGAAGTTGTCCTTGCATGCAGGGATACCGCCAAGACGGCTGAGGCGTTGAAGGTGATCAATGCAGGTGCAACGGTCCCGGCCATTAACCTGCCCGTTGAGTTAGATAACCTGGATAGTGTGCGCGACCTTGCCGCCAATTTTCTGAACCGATATGACCGTATAGACGTGTTGATTAACAACGCTGGCGTCTTTCCGCCAAAACAGCGAATCACCGCTGACGGTTTCGAGATGCAAATGGGGGTTAATCACCTGAGTCACTTTCTGCTTACCCATTTGTTGCTGGATTGTCTGAAGGCAAGTGCGCCGGCGCGGGTAGTGACAGTGTCATCCAAGTTACATAAAGGCGGCAAGATTGATTTCGACGTTTTCAAAGGTTACGAGAAATACAACAGTCAGTCTGCTTACAATGGCTCCAAGCTGGCAAACGTGCTGTTTGGAATAGAACTTGCCAGGCAACTGGAAGGCACGGGTGTTACTTCTAACGTTCTGCACCCAGGTGCGGTTTCAACGGATATTATCCGCGACCTGCCATGGTTACTGCGTAAAATTATTGGGATGATTTTCATCTCTCCTGAAAAGGGTGCGCTGACCAACATTATGCTGGCCGGCGACCCGGCGCTGGCTGAGATCAATGGCAAATATTATGACCAATGTGAACTGACGGATTATTCCTCCCAGGCAGATGATGAGGCACTGCGCAAGAAACTTTGGGATGTCAGTGCAGCGCTAACTGGGCTTGGTGGCTAGCAGAAGGATCCTCCTTCAGGATGTCTTTACAGCATCCTCAAGGACAAACTTCGCACCCTTTTCAGCAATCATCACTGTCGGTGCATTGGTATTGCCTGAAGTAATGGTGGGCATCACGGATGCATCGATAACTCTTAACCCCTGAATACCATGAACCTCAAGCCTGTCATTCACTACCGCTAAGGGGTCGTTCCCCATTTTGCAGGTGCCAACCGGATGGAAGATGGTGGTTCCCAGGTCACGAGCCGCTCGTTCCACGTCTGCATCGGTCACAATATCCGCGCCAGGCTTTACTTCTTCCGGTTCGAACCGACTGAGCGCAGATGAGGACATTATCCTTCGAGTGTATTTCAAGCCGGCCACCGCAACCTGCAGGTCCTCCTCCGTGGACAGGTAATTAAGCGTAATGGCTGGGTAGTCTTCCGGCCGCTTCGACTTGATGCGAACATGCCCCCTGCTCGAGGGGCGAAGATTGCAGACGGATGGTGTTATGGCGTTGTACCTGTGTAGCGGATCGCCGAACTTATCTAGGGATAAAGGTTGGACGTGCCACTCGATATTGGCTGTCGGCTGGTTCTCATCACTCTTGGCGAATGCGCCCAGCTGTGAAGGCGGCATGGTTAAAGGGCCGGTTTTTCGCAGAAAGTACTCGATGCCCATCGCTGCCAGGCCGAACAGGGAATGAACGCGTTGATTGAGCGTGACAGTATTGCTCACCTTGTAAATCGTTCGTACCTGCAGGTGATCCTGCAGGTTCTCACCCACCCCTGGAAGCTCATGAGCGGGTGCGACACCTCGTTGCTTTAACATTTCACCGTTACCAACGCCGGAAAGCTGTAGAATTTGCGGTGACCCGATGGAGCCGGCAGATAGCAGTACTTCGCGAGTTGCAGTAAATGTTTCAATGCTTTTTTTTGTTCGGACCTCGATACCGGTGCATCTTTTTTCGCCGGATGTGTTATCCAATATTAGTTTCTGAACGTGGCACTCAGTCAGAATAGTTAAGTTGTGTCTTGCCTTGGCCGGATCAAGGAATGCCTTGGTTGCGCTCCACCTGGAACCCCGCCGCTGGTTCATTTGGAAGTAGGCGTTACCTGAGTTGTCGCCGCGATTGAACTCGGCGATCTTTGGAATGCCAGTATCAGCTGCGGCGTCTCGCCAGGCATCAAGAATTTCCCAGTTCACCCTGCGCTCTTCGACGCGCAGTTCACCCCCGGCGCCATGAAATTCATCCGCGCCGTGCTGATAGTCCTCGGACTGTTTGAACACGGGTAAAACATCATTCCAGGACCAGCCAACATTGCCTAATTGTGCCCAGTGATTATAGTCACTGCGCTGGCCCCGCATATAGATCATCGCGTTAATAGAAGAGGACCCGCCCAGTACCTTACCCCTGGCGTAACCAATGCTTCGTCCGTTCAAGCCAGGGTCTGGCTCAATTTCGTAGCACCAATCGGTGCGGGGGTTGTTGATGGTGTAGAGATAACCTACCGGAATATTGATCCAAAAATAGTTGTCTTTCTTGCCTGCCTCGATTAGCAGGACATTGTATTTACCATCAGCAGTAAGCCTATTGGCCAGAACGCAGCCCGCGGTGCCCGCGCCAACGATAATATAATCAAAGGTGGACATGTCAGGCAGCCGCCTCTATCAGCGTTTCAAGTTCAACAAGCCTGGCTGAGATACGCTCTGCCTTTTGGCTACCGAGGTGGATGATAAGTTGGTCTACGCCTAGATCCTCATACCCTTTAACCATGTCAGCCGTGACCTGGTAGGGCGGCGTGATCACCAGTTGGAAGTCATCCCGATTGCGCGCCTCCTTGGCAAGGGCGGCGTCCAGCTTAAGGATCACCTGTGCGGTTGCTTCAAGGTTCATCTGGAAGCCATACCATCCATTGCCATATTTCGCTGCCCGGCGAAAACCAGCACTGCTGTGTCCGCCGACGATAATGGGGATGTGTGGCTTCTGGACCGGTTTTGGATCCATGCGGCAAGGCGCAAGATCATAGTATTCACCATGAAATTCCGTCACCGGTTCGGTCCATAGCTGCTTCATCATTTGCAGCATCTCATCACAACGCTTGCCTCGGTCATGGAAGTTGTATCCGCAGGCAACCACTTCTTCCTTGCACCATCCCACGCCGATACCAAAATCGATACGTCCCTGAGTTAACCAGTCAAGAGTAGTAAACTCTTTGGCAGTATAAATTGGGTTACGTTGCGGTAAAAGTGTGATCCCCGTGCCAAACCGTAACGTTTTGGTGCAGGCAGCGAGGTAGCCGAATGTTGCAACGGTATCGAGCATCCCGCCACCTTCTGGTACCGGCAGTTTGCCAGAGGCTGACCCTGGGTAGGGAGACTCGGTCTTGTCGAACAGGATGACGTGTTCACCCATCCACAGTGAATCTAGCCCTATGCTCTCCGCACTTTGCGCAAAACCCCCGATCATCTGCGGCGTGCAGATGGGTGACATAAAGGTAGAAAAAGTACCGATTTTCATAAGTTAGTCCAAACGTTCGTTTTCAAAAAAGGTGCAGGGCGTCACGGTGTCTGAAGCATAACAGCGACCAAGGCCATGTATCATGTCTGCGCGGAACTCCCCTTCGAATCTATCGCCATCTGTGAACGTCATGGTGCCGCTACCCTCGCGAAGCCCGTCCTCCCAGTAGCCTCGGTAGACTCGCCCATCAGGCCATTTTCGTTTCCCTTCTCCGTTGGGTTTGCCGTTCGCAAAGCTACCTTCATGAATGATCCCACTTGAGAAGTGAGCGACCCCGTATCCATGAAAGTTGTCGTTCTGGAACTGACCCCGGTAAGTGTTGCCGTTCGGCCAGGTTCGCTCGCCGGTGCCTTGCATGCGTCCTGCTGCAAACTCTCCCTCGTAGACACTGCCATCGACAAAGGCGAGGACGCCAGTTCCTTCAATGACGCCATAGTGGACCTCGCCCATATAGATGTTACCGGAGATCAGGTTAAGGGTGCCGCGACCATGGGGTTTTTCATCCGCAAACTCGCCCTGGAATCGATCGCCGACCGCTGAGGTGTAATCGCCTTCGCCGGCAATAACGTCGTTGATGAACTCGCCTTGATAAAAACTGCCATCGGGCCAGTGCAATTCACCTTTACCGTGCAGCCTCCCCGTGATTAGTTCGCCGGTATAGGTTCTGCCATCCGTAAATAAGAGAGAACCCTTGCCGTGCGGCAGCCCGCCACGAACATCTCCTCGGTAGAACTGTTGGGAGGGCCATGTAATTGTTCCATTGCCGTTCAGTTCGTCAGAGAAGATGCCGTCGTAGGAAAGGCTGTCACGGACGATGGGTGCAGGAGGAGTTTTGGGGCTGGACTCTGTGGCTACTGCTACTAACGGTTTAATCTTTACGGGTCGCTCGGAAGCTTCCGTGATGGCCTCACTAATTTTTTCCACTGCTGGTTTTAGGGCTCTGGGTCGTTGTGGATTTGCGGGCCGGTACTCGCTGTTCATTCCTGGCGCTTGTTTGAGGGCGCTGGATTGCTTGGGATCGACAAGGCTGGACTCACTAATTATTTCCGCTATCAGTTTAAGTGTCATGGGTTGCTCGAGTCTGACGAAGTAGCCCAAGGTCGTCATCCCTATTCCGACTGCCAGGATAAGCCAGTGATAGACTGAAAAGTGTTCGGAGAATTGCAGCATTAAGTCATTCTATGCCAGTGAGTAACCAGTTAAAACGTTTCTGGACACAGGAAAATTGAATGTCCATGATGGCCGCATTGAAATTTTGATTTTGAAATGGAGCCATCATTGGCGATTGTTGACATTTTTGCAGAAGTAGAAGAAATCAAGAAAGGTCTAGAGAACCTTTCGATAGATGAACTGAAAGATGAGATTTCCGAGAACCCTGACTTGCTGCTCATTGATATCCGGGAAATTCAAGAGCTGGTAGCGCTTGGGACGATTCCTGGTGCAGTGCATGTCGCCAGGGGCATGATGGAATTCTGGGCCAGTCCTGCCAGTCCTTACTTCCGGGACTATTTTAAGGAAGATGCTCGCATAGTGGCCTTTTGTGCTGGCGGTGGGCGTTCAGCCTGTGCCGCAAGAGACCTGAAAGCAATGGGCTTTAAAAATGTAGCTCACCTCGAGCTGGGCTTTAATGGATGGCGTAAATCGGGCGGTCCGATGGAAGATTTTGCATCAAGCAGTCGCTGGATTCGGCGACCAGAGAAAGAGGTATAGACGATGACTGTTGAACTAAATGGTATTGCCCATATTCAGATGACGGTCAACGATATTGATCGTTGTCTGCCTTTTTGGGAGAAATTGTGTCATTTTTTGGAAATGAAGACCCTTGTTAAGAATGACACGACGCTTTATTGCATTGGTAGTCGAACGGGTATTTTGATTCGCGAGGCACCGGAAGATAAAAAAAGTGTACGCTTCGATCAGGATACTAGCGGTTTGCACCACTTTTGCTTTCGCGCCAGGGCGAAGGAAGATGTTGATGCCATTGCCGGTTTTATTGAAAAAGAGGTAGATGCCAACATCATCCACGGCCCTGAGGACGGGTCGCATTTCGCGCCGGGTTATTATTCGATCCTATTTGAAGATCCCGACGGTATACGCGTGGAGGTGAACTATGTTCCAGGAAAAGGCCATTTCGGTGGCGAAGGAAGGTTGGGTCCCGAGGGTCCCGGACCATCAAGTATCTATGGGAAATCAGGCATCTAAAAATTTAACGAAGCGGTGGCAGAATTTTCATTTGTTCCAGCTTGTGAAACCATCGTGACAGCATATCGGTTGTATCAACGCATTCCGTGAACCCGGCGTTGCGAAGCTTAATAGTGCTTAGGATCGCTGGTGGCGGGGCTGTATGGCCGTAAGCGTTGAACATCGCATCTGCATAAAAGAAAGAATCGCCGACCAGTTCGCGAATTGTATGAGGCCTAAGACCATGCTGGGTGACTAGCCGTGACCAATTGTCTTCCTTTTCATAGAGTGATTCTGATAAAAGCTGCCTGACAGGCTCGCCGGTTTCCATACCAAATATTTCCGCAAGGGCTGGCCAAGTGTCCTGCCAACGGAAGACATCACCGTTGGTAATGTTAAATGTTTGGTTGGTAAAGGCGCTGTTATCGAAACTGAAACTGATTGCCCTTGCCAATAAGTCGGCATCAATGGCTTCAGAAACGCCGGAACTGCCGCCCGTATAGGTCAGGGGTAAGCCCTCGGATTTTTGCAGCGCGGCGTACACGCCGACGGCTGCCAGCATATTCATAGGAGCATGCAATGCGTGTCCAAATATCACCTGTGGGCGCCAGATTGTAAATTGCAGGTCTGTATCGCGGCATAGATCGCGCAGGTAATCTTCTTGCAGCCAGTAAAAATTCTCATGAAGATGACGTGGATCGCTTTCAACCCCCGGTATCTTCATGGGTTCGACATGTGCGCCATAGGCCTTTGTGCCCTGCAGCAAGGTGACATGCCGCAGTTTACCGCTGCCTTTTAGTGGATCGAGAAGATTTCGGAGCATCGCGAGATTGGTTTGCATCTGGTCTTGTTCTTGCCAGCCAGATATCAGGCCAGGCTTCTCGAAAAGCGCCGCATAGACCAAATGGGTTGCGTCCGAAAGCGTCGATTCCGCCATCTGTTCGCATTCAGTTTGACTGTTTAGATCGAGTGGTTGGAACGCTGCATCAGCAAGGTCGGCGGGTGGGCGGCGAGACAGGCCCACCACCGGTATCTCACTCAGCATTAGATGTTCAACCAACGCGCGGCCAACGACACCGCTCGCGCCGACGACTGCTACCTTTATCGAGTTTTCTATGTTGCTCAATGGCTTATCCCGTTTGTTTAACGTCTAAATCAGTCGCGTTAAGATAGCGTTATAGTGGAGTCCATGCTAGTAGTGTTGAGTGCGGTTTGCGATGTGCCCCCGACGATGTGGAGTTGATTAGAATTTGAGCCCGACCGAAGAAGAAAAAGCAGCAGGGATAACACCGTCCTATCGCCGCTATGCGCTGTCTCTGTTCCTATTGGTATACGTTATCAATTTTGTCGATCGACAGATTTTTGCCATTCTGATCGAACCGATTCGACTGGAAATCGATTTATCGGATACGCAGTTAGGTCTGCTTGGGGGTATTGCGTTTGCTATTTTCTATACCTTTGCAGGCATACCAATCGCTCGTTGGGCAGATGTAGGTGTTCGCAAAAACATTGTAGCGTTGGCGCTGGTGATTTGGAGCGTGATGACCATGTTCACATCCACTGCCAAAGGTTTCGGTACCTTGTTAATTGCAAGGGTTGGTGTCGGTATTGGTGAAGCAGGTTGCTCGCCGCCAATTCATTCATTGATTTCTGACATGTATCCTGAGGAAGAGCGTGGAACGGCGCTCTCGACCTATGCCCTTGGCATTCCCATTGGCGCGGCCATTGGCACGCTTGTTGGTGGCTGGATAGGGGAGTACTTTGGTTGGCGCATGGCGTTTATGGTGGTGGGGATGCCTGGCATCATCGTCGCCATTGTGGTGTTTTTCACTGTTAGAGAACCGTCCCGTGGTCATTCTGAACCGGACCACGTGAAGGTACAAAAAGATCTTGTCCCCCTGGCGGACACGATTAAGTTTTTATGGGGCCTGAAGGCCTTTCGGCATTTATCGTTTGCCGGTGCGTTGCATGCTTTCGTGGGATACGGCGTCGGCCTGTTCATTCCCGCTTTTTTTATGCGCGTGCATGGGTTTGGGCTGGCCGAAACGTCCACCTACCTTTTTTTGATCGGGCTCACCGGGATGATCGGCACCTATCTGGGTGGTTATCTTGGCGATCGGATGGGTAAGAAGGATAAGAGCTGGTACATGGGCGTACCTGGTATTGCCACCATGCTCAGTGTGCCTTTCGCGGTGTTTTTTTATACCACCGGCGATCCCATGCTGGCGATAGTCCTGGCCATTCCTGGCGCCATCCTTGGACCAATGTATTTGGGCCCAACCTTTGCAATGACACAAACCTTGGTGCCGCCGGCTATGCGTTCTACCGCCTCAGCGATTCTATTGTTCGTATTAAATTTGATAGGGCTTGGCCTTGGTCCTGTCTTCGCGGGGTTCTTGTCCGACACCTTAAGGCCAGGCTATGGTGAAGAATCCATTCGTTACTCGCTGTTAATCCTTGCTGTTGCTGGAAACATCTGGTCAGCTTTGCATTATTATCTCGCGTCGCGCACGTTGCGTGAGGATCTTGTGGCCAAAGATCAGCTTGCAGGGACGTCCGTTTGAACGCGCAGCGCGCCATGCCGGCGCTTGATGCTGTGGTGATTTTAACTACGGGTTTGTTCAAGCCCAGGTAACGGCCGAGTTAGCTTTCGAACGGGTAGCAGTGGATTGTGATAAGCCAGCACGCTTTTTTTACTAACCTCACATCACACGAAAAGACTTTCTGTTCAGTTATTGTTGATGGGAAACCGAAAGCGAAGTCGGGATACTAGGAAGGTTTTTCGAACACGACGGATCACGTGTTAACGCAGCGATTGATAAAATACTAAGAACGCGCTTGTTTAAATAGCGAAACCACCACTCGAAACAATAGGGGCACACCTCCGCAATGAACACCAGCAACTTTGTAGGAAGCTTTGAAGAAATACGCGCTCTGAGTGAGCAGGATCAACTCGAAATTCTTGAGCAGGCCCGTTACGCCGCCTTTACTGAACTCAGGCTAGGCGGCCGAGCAGCGCTTTATTTGGTGCTTACGATACTAGGTAGCTTTATTGTCGTGGCGATGGCTTCTCGCTACACAGGAATGGCATTTATGCCTGTTTGGGTTGGTCTGGGGGGGCTTTTCTCAGTGTTGCTTTACCAAAGATCTTTAAAAGGTCTTTTACATCAAGGGTTGGCGAGCGTTTTGGCCTCTAGAGACGCCTAAACGATAGTATGTTGTTTCTTTCGAATACTAATGCCGGTCACTTGGTCCTGCTGCATACTGGCGAAAGGGCTTGCTTTTATAATCCTAGCGACAAAACCTGAGTTCTGGCTGCAGATAGTAATGTTTGCGATGTTCAGCCAACTGATTGAACCAGAAGTTCTGCTCTAGTTTCTCGCGCCTAGCGTGTGGGGAATATGGGTTGATGTTTTTCATACCAGAACAACGTTATTCAGTCCGTTTACCCTTCAACGGTGAGGACTCATTTGCGTTGATGCTGAGGGTGAGTTGCGAGCGCAAAAAAACGACTAACTAGCGGGGTATTCAGAGGCTCATGGGCCGCAAAGCTAAGCCATTACAGACAGTGTTTTTTTAGTCTTCACGCTCGGAATTTTTGATGTGGATCGTCCCGTAGTGGTTAGAACAGTCGCAAGGTCGGTCGTAAGGTCGGTCAAGTAGCCAAGGCCATGCGAAGTTTTAATGTTGCTGAGTTCGGCAATGAACTTCCCAAGGTTCATCAGACCTTACTGGATGGGCATAATCTGTGTTTTTCAGAGCCTCTATTTGAGGAAATTAAAATGGTTTCAGAGCGTCAGCCAATGAGCAAAACGGTGGGATGCTTATTGCCTGAAAGAGGCGCTGAACGATATGGCGCTTGGGGAAACGCATGACAGCCGGGCATGAGCATGCCAGTGTTGTGATCTTTGATGGGACCTGCAACCTATGCAATGGTGCAGTGAACTTCATTATCAAGCGTGATCCGCAAGCAAGATTTCTGTTTACACCAAGCCAGAGTGAGATTGCTGGTAAGTTTGCACGTCGGCACAAAATCCAGGAATCGTTTGATGAAACGTTTGTGCTGATTAAGGGGAATGAGTGTTTTTACCGGTCTGATGCAGCGTTAGAGATAGCATCGCAGTTGACGGGTGGTTGGCGTTATCTCCAGATTCTGCGTCTGGTTCCTTCCGGGTTAAGAGATTGGTTCTATGCCTTATTGGCCAAGCATCGATACGCGTTGTTTGGAAAGCGCGATCTATGCATGACCCCCTCTGAGGATGTTGCCCGGCGCTTTGTGACTTGACCCAACGCGCGACAGACTGGGCATTGCGACCCTATTAGGGGTGAGTGATCGGGATATTAAGAACGGACGCGACAGGCGATACGTAGAACAAGTCAATGTATGATAAATAAAAAGGTGTTTGCAGACGGAGATCGTTTATGGTTAAACGGTAACCGAGCGGTTATCCAATTGGGATGGCGATGGAGGACCTGGTAACAGCGCGAGTAGCGGTACAACTTTTCTTATAGGGATCGGCATGTATAAAACGTGTTTCTTGATAAACGCTGGTGAAGACCCTTTTCGATTGAAAGGTCGTGATGCCGAGGATGCGATTCGAGCGGTGTTTCCGAAGATTAAGGGCTACGTTCAGGCCAGAGCGCTTCCGAGCGCGGCTGAACCTGAGTTCTCCGGTTCAGCAGAGTTGTGGTTTGATGACTCGTCTGCAGCCTTAGGAGCTTGTGTGACCGGTATCGGCAGCATGCTTGCCCAAGGCGCAGGGGTTCAATCTTGTCTGTGCGGTATGGAGCGTGTGGTCGTTAGGACTGCAGAGTATATTTCGGCTGATAGAGTAAAAGGCGTCTACCCCTTCCGTAAGAAGCCGGGCATGACACTGGAGGAATTTCAACATCACTGGTGGCACACCCATGGCCCGATTGCTGCGCTGACACAAGAGGCGCTAAGTTATGTGCAGCTTCACAAAAGCTCAGTTTCAAACAAAACATTAAACTGCGTTTACGATGGTATTACAGAAATTTCGTGGCTCGATATGGACGCTGCTGGACGCGCGATCGACTCCAGACAGATGCGGGAAGATCAGGGTAGCGATGCTGCCAATTTTGTCGACCTTGCAAGCGTTTCGCTTTTTATGGCAAAAGAAGAAGTTGTTATTGAACCCTAGTGCCAATCTAACAATAAAAATAAGGGGATCTAAATGTCTGAGTTCTGGATAGTCGCGACAGGTTTGGGAATGGCGTTTCATGGCCTGTTAATTTTGTGGGTTGGCGGATTGCCTCGTGCTTTCTCGTCTGGGGAGCCATCCACTGCTGAAAAAGGAACACCGGAAGCGTTCGGACTGTTCTGGCTGGACCAGTACAGTTACATCGGGGGCGTGCTTACCCTTGCGGGGTTAGGCTTTGTCGTGTGGGGAAGCCTGCAATGAGTATTCATGAGATGTCAGGGTTGATTCCAATGACTGCGCTGTATGTTGGCTTGCATGCCTTACTGGCGGTCGTACTCGCGAACTTCGTCCTGTACGCCCGGTTGCGCACGGGGAAGGTCCCTGCCTGGCAACCAGACGCGGCGTTGCGTGTACAGGCTAACTTCATTGAGAATGTACCGATTGCGTTGTTGTTACTGTTGGTGCTTGAAATTCAGGGTACGTCGCCGCTTCTTTTGCACGGGTTTGGATTGTCACTGCTTACGATGCGACTTTTGCACGCTTTTGGACTGGGGACTTACCCAGGCGCTAACTATCCCAGATTGATAGGAGCTCAGGGAACCTTTGTGCTGATTGCTATCATGGCTATCGGCGCGATGGGGTCAGCGCTTTGATCTATAGGATATAACCGTCACCGGATGCGCGGACGGTGATGTCGGTGATCGCGACGCCCCAGGGCTGGTTGATGGTATGTACAATTTGGTCTGCTAACGAAGAGGGATCCAGAGCAAAGTACTCTATGTCATTGATATCAAGATGCGATGCCGGAAGTTGCCCTGCCGCTGCTGCTTCAAACTTGGATAGATAAGCGGCAGTGTTGCTGCCGAGCAAGCCGCTCACCGCTTCCGGATTCACAATGCCCGAGCCCAGGCCTGTAGCCGGTACACCCGTAGGCCGCACGGTGGTGACTTTAATCTTCCCCTGTGATTCCATCCTCAAAGATTCTGACAGGAAGACGACCGCGGCTTTAGTGGCGCCATATACACCACCGCCAGCGCTCGGGTAGTTTCCGTAGATCGAAGCGATGTTGACAACATGCCCCCGTCCCTGCTTGATCATTTGATCATGAACTGCAGCAATGCCATTGAGTACCCCCTTGAAGTTGATATCGATACATCTTTCCCAGGCGTCGGCTGCAGCCTTGTGATCCGAATAAAAGGCAAGAGGCATGATACCTGCATTGTTAAGCATCACATCGATCCGACCAAAGTGATCAACCGCCGCGCTCGCGAGGTTATGCATATCTTCACGGTTAGTGACATCAGTCTTGACGGCGATCGCCTGGCCGCCGTTGCTCATTATTCCATCAACCACTTCCGCCAGCCCGGCTGAGTTAATGTCTGCTGCGATGACCCTTGCGCCAAGCGCGGCGGTTTTTTCGCAAACCAATTGGCCGAAGCCACCGGCTGCGCCAGTGACCACAATGACTTTCTCGTTTAGATAATTCGTCATGCTTAATCTATGTCTCCTAGGTTCAAAAATAATACCTGATACTGGCAAAAAAAGTGTCAGGATTAGGGCCGTATTCTGAATTGAACTCGGGTAGTTGGTCTTCCGTAAGAGAAAAATCATCCCCAAAAAAGTGGTAATAGCCGAAATCCATATAGAAATTTTGGGCGATGTTGTACTCCGCGGAAAGAGACAAAAATGCAGAATTATCGTCAAGATTATAGATGGCCTGCGTTGCAACAAACCAAAGTGATGAAAGCTGGACGGTGTAACTTGGCATAATATAGTTTTCACCTAGAAGAAATACGCCACCGCGTTGATACGGCGTAGAGCTGAGATTAGAAAAATAATCCTTATGATCGTCACTGCCGGCGCCGTTATAATGATATTCGATCTGAGCGAAGGTATTTTCGCTGAACGAGTAGTCCACCCCTGTAGAGAGCCTGAGGTAGTTTTTGTCGCCGTTGACGTAGGCTGCTTCCAGCCAGAACCCTAGATCCCATATCGCTGTCTGTAACCCGAGTCCAGTGAGTTGTTGTGCCGCAAACTCTATTATCGCAAGGTGATAGTCTGCGCCCTTATAATTGGTGCGAAGCTGCAGGAACGCTGCCGAGTTCTCGCTTTTTGCGTCTTTGCCCAGAACGATCCCGATATCAATTTCTCCAAGGTCACCCCAGGGGCGCTGAAACCGCACCGCATCCACGCCGTTGCGATATTCTGTGTTGAAGGTGCGGACATCAAATGGCAGAAAAATGTCTGTTGGACTAATAATCCTCGCCGAGCCAAACGAGATCGCTTGCCTGCCGATGGTGAGGTCACCTGCTTCCATTTGAACCTGGAAATTGAGGCGGTCCAGGTTCTGGTATAGCTGGTTTTTATTGTCATCATCAAGCAGGTTGGACTCTGGGTCGGTCAGGCGGTAGTTGTCACCGACCACATTAAAAGTTGGTAGCTCGGTCGCCAGCGATTTCGAAACAAACACGGGGCTTAGCTCATAATGCAACTGCCAGGTTATACGGCCAGAAAAGCCATCCAGCATGATGCGCGCACTGTTCTGAGACTGGTAGAGCTTGTCAAACTGCAAAACTGGGTTGTCGAGTTCGTCCTGAGCGACTACGAATGACTTTAGGTATCCCGAAAGGTTGATCTCTGCCAGCGCGTTAGTAGAGACTGCTAGCAGAAATACGGCTGCACCGACTCGCAACATGCTACTTGCGCTCGTCCCGTTCAACCTTGCCGTCACGCAAATAAATGAGTCGGGTAGCGCGGTCCATAATCTTTTCGTCGTGGGTAGAGAACACAAAGGTCATTTTACGCTGCTGGTTCAGATCACGCATGACTTCCAATAAGCTTATCCCCGTTTTGGAATCGAGGTTTGCTGTAGGTTCGTCAGCAAGAATGATGTCCGGGTTAGAGGCCATTGCCCTTGCTACCGCGACGCGTTGTTGCTGCCCGCCCGAAAGATGCGAGGGCCTTCTGTCACCCAGGCCCTCCAGTTCGACCATCGCCAGCATTTCTTTCACGCGTTTCTTCCTTTCTGCAGCGCTTATGCCCTGCAGTAGCATGATGTACTCGATATTCTCTTCAGCTGATAGGACGGGTATCAGGTTGTAAGC
>JABIVN010000122.1 GCA_018667205.1 Gammaproteobacteria bacterium
CGCTGTCGTCGCGACATTCATGGTGACCAGAAAGGTCCTGGAAAATTGGCTTTACTGGATCGTCATTGATAGCGCATCACTCTATCTGTACTTCGACAGAGAGCTCTATTTCACCATGATCCTTTTTCTAGTGTACCTGGTCATTATTTTCTTCGGGTTCCGAAGTTGGCTCAGGGAATACAAGCGTGAAGCTCAAGGTGAGTCCGGCTCATGAAAGCCTGACGATAAATCGATAACTATTACTCGGAACGTCTAACCGAGACAGCACCAATCGACATTGCACTGACCGACATTGCACAAGCTCAAAACTCCACGTTAAAAAACTGTACTTCGTAACATGTCGCAATCTGTGTAAGGTAAACTGAACGCCGAATCAATTGCCGAGTTATCTTGTTGCCGCCTCCAACCCCAGTCAAAAGAATCATCCGCACACCTCCCTCAAATACTCAAAAAGATAATGTTCTAACACTAGCGCTGCATTTTTTCGTTTTTGTTTTTCTTGGATTAACACTGCTCCATAATCTAGTGCTCGACAAATCTCTATCCATAACTATGTCGATGATTTCAGGAGGCAGTCTGGCGGCAGTGCTACTTCTCCGTTGGCTTTATCTGACAAGGTGGCAGGTAATCAGCGCCGATGTAATATCATGTTCACTAATGATGTTGGCTTGGCTAAATTCGTACAGCCACCTTTTCCTCTCAAATAATGTCATTCAAGTCACCAATATAGCTTTCGCGGTCGCCGCTTCTGGCTACCTTATCCGGTCAACACTAGTCTGGATTTGTCTATCCACCTTCATTTTTTCGAGCTGGTTTTTTTGGCTGTCATACGCTGACTTCCCTGAGGACTGGTTTCATTTTTCATTCGCTCTCTTCCTGGCTATGGCATTCTCTATTTTCTTAAGAGTCCTTAGAAAGCTAACTGATGAAAGCAGGGAAATCCTGGAAACAGATAGAACCCTTGCAAGAAATTTGCTTGACCAACTGCCGAGTTTTGTTTTGGCGATAGACGCGAAAGGTTATGTTGCTGAAGCGAATAGCTCCCTGGTCGCTTGGCTAGGAGTAGATTATCAAGACCTGATTCAAGACACTCAGGTTGAGGATGTTTTCGTTAGAATAAGCGACGAAGAAGGTATCGATCTTAATCTGCGCCACGCTCTTGCTCGAGTCACTAAAGACATTTCAGGTATACCTGAAACAAGGATTTACGAAATAGAGTCCGTGGGCGGAAAAGTTTTAACAGGGACGCTCCATCCATTTTTTATACGTTCCGCTCCAGGGCAGGAACTGCTCGTCGTTTCATTTACCGACCTGTCAGACACCATTAATGCACGAAATGAGCTGCAACGAAGTGAAAGCTTTTATCGTACAACACTGCAAGCGATTGACGATGGAATTGTAGTCGTTGATGAATCCGGCCGCATCGCCAGTATCAATCGTAGCTACGAAAAGATGACCGGATGTAGCTCAAAAATGGCGGTGGGCAGGCCTGTCGACGACATCGTTTCGTTCAAACAAGATCATCACTATTCCACCTTTGGCAATGGCTTCCTAGTCGGCGCCCACGGCGAAGAACTATTGGTTTACCGCGCAACTTTTGACATTGCTGAAGGGGCTGGTAACGCCAGGGGAAGCGTTATCACTTTTAGGGATGTACGCAGTCAACACGATGACGAGGAAGAACATCTTCGATTAGACCGACTGTCGAGTCTTGGCGTGCTTGCGGGGGGAATTGCACATGACTTCAATAACCTTCTGCTTAACATTTACGGCAACCTTGAACTCGCGACTGCTGAGTCAAACCAGCGTGAAGTCCGCAACCTTTTGGGTGATGCTGCAGCAACTATTGAGGTAGCGACAGGGCTTACACGACAATTTTTAACCTTTTCAAAGGGCAGTCAACCAATATTGGAAAAACTGGATCTTAAAGCGTTAATAGCGGATGTCACACGGCTCTCGCTCACGGGTTCCAGTGTTACTGTCAGCTGGGACGTTTCGGCAACTAGTTATGTTGTTGATGTCGACAGTGGTCTCATGAATCAAGCGTTCAACAATATTTTATTGAACGCGCGGCAGGCGATGAAAGACAGTGGAAAAATCACGATCTCAATCGGCAATGAATCTACCAATCTCATCGTCAAGATCACTGATGATGGTCCAGGGATCGAAAAACATAACTTAAAACATATCTTTGAACCTTACTACACGAGCAAACAGGAAGGTATCGGCCTTGGGCTGGCCACGACACATTCCATCGTGGTAAAACACCACGGCTCAATCGCTGCTGAATCCGAGGTCGGCGAAGGCACAACAATGGTCATTCGTCTACCAATGTCTTCTATGGCAGTTGACGAGGCAATCGATACACCAGATACAGCCTCTAACAATCCGCCACAAAAAAGTTTACGTGTGTTGATAATGGATGACGATGAACGAGTGCAGAGAACTTTACAGAGAATGATCGCTAAGCTTGGGCATGTGGCTATTCCGTCGATCGACGGCGAAGATATGATTCAACAGTACCAAGCGCTACTCGCAAAGGGTTCACCCCCAGACTGCGTTGTCTGCGATTTAACAGTGGTCGGGGGTATGGGTGGAACCGACGCAACCAGGATACTGCTGAAACTGGATCCTCAAGCTAAAGTCATCGCCTCAAGCGGCTATTCCCCTCATTCTGAAATGAGTAGTTACGAAGACCTTGGCTTTTGCGCAGCGCTTCCTAAGCCTTATAAACTAGTGGACCTTGGCAAGGTTTTGAAAAAAGTGTGTCCCTGAAAAGCCAGGGACAACGATGTCCCTATATAGACTAACAAAGCCAGAGGTGCGCATACATTTCTATGTCGCTACTCAAATTGGCTCCTGGAATAAACCAAAAACCAAGGTTGATATTTTCACCCTCACGGCCGAAATGTTAAACACGCTACTTTGCAGACTAAAGCCACCGGTGACCGATAAGCAGATTCGAGCGTAAAAACAGCTAGCCTCAAAAACGCTAGGCAATGATAAAAATAAAAACTCAAAGTTGGTTTCACTGACGACTGCGCGTCTTCAGCTACCGCCGCGGCTTAAATAGGCGTAAGCTGGCAGTCCGAACACCTAAAACTCAAGTCGATTAAATAGAGAGGCGGTACAATATGAGTGACTCAGCAGCTGACCTGGTTTTTGACCCCGCCGCATTAAGAGAGCGTTATCGCGTTGAACGCGATAAGCGCCTTCGCGACGACGGCAATGACCAATATGTTGAGATGACCGGCTCCTTCGCACACTATCTTGACGACCCTTACATTGTAGGAAAAACGAACCGGGAACCGGTCACTGACGAAGTAGACGTTGTACTCATTGGGGGCGGCTTTGGCGGTCTTCAGGCAGGCGCCCGATTACGCGATGCTGGCATCAAAGACATCAAAATTATTGAAAAGGGTGGGGCCTTTGGCGGCACCTGGTACTGGAATCGTTACCCCGGTGCCCAGTGTGACATTGAAGCTTATTGCTACCTGCCGCTACTTGAAGAGCTGAACTACGTACCAAAAGAAAAATATGCCTACGCACGGGAAATTCTGGATCACAGTGAAGCGATAGGTCAGCATTTCGACCTGCACGACTGCGCTTGGTTTCAGACCGAGGTCACAGAACTTCGCTGGGATGAATCAATCGAACGCTGGATTGTATCGACA
>JABIVN010000123.1 GCA_018667205.1 Gammaproteobacteria bacterium
ATTATCGCTTTGACCGGTTGCACAAGCGCGCCGCCCGAGAACAAGGATAACATTTGCAAAATATTCTCCGAAAAAAGTGCCTGGTATAAAGACGCTAAAAAATCATCACGTCGTTGGGGAACAGACATCACGGTAATGATGTCCATGATGTACCAAGAGTCATCGTTTATGGCGCGCGCTAAGCCACCAAGAACAAAAATACTGTGGGTATTACCTGGGCCACGGCCGGCGAGCGCTTATGGTTACGCGCAGGCGACTAATGAAACCTGGCGTGCTTATCAGCGCGCGACAGGTCGAGGCGGTGCAGACAGGAACAAATTTGATGACGCCATAGACTTTATCGGTTGGTATAACGACCAAAGTCAGCGCCAGAATAAAATCAGCAAGTCGGACGCCTACCATTTGTACCTTGCCTACCACGAGGGGCAGGGCGGCTTTGCGCGGCGTAGCTATAAGAACAAGCAGTGGTTAAAGGATGTGGCGACAAAAGTATCCAAGCGATCCGGCATCTACCGGGCGCAGCTAAACAAGTGTGAGGATAAGTTTAATCGAGGGTGGTTCCGCGGCCTGTTTTCTTAGGGGCTTTCAGTGACGTCTTGGGCTTCCAGGGTTTTCATAGGTAGCCACGGGGCTTCATAGCTTAGCCTGTAAATAACATTGCCATAATCGTCTGCGATCAGCAGGCTGCCATCAGGCATCTCAAGGATGTCCGTGGGTCTTCCCCAGGCCACGTTGTCTTGTAACCAGCCATCGATCAGGATAGTGGTTGCGCCCGTCTCAGGGTTAACCATGGTGATGTTATATCCAGTGTGCCCCGCTTCAGGCGTTCGGTTCCAGGAGCCATGCTCGGCAATGAATATTTTCCCCCGATATTGTTCAGGAAACATGGTGCCGGTATAGAACTGGATGGCCAGTGGTGCGACATGGGGGCCCAGTTCTACGACCGGAGGTTCAACAGGAAAGGTCGGAGCACCAAACTCGGGATCAATGACATTACTCGCGTGCATATAAGGGAATCCGAAATGTAAGCCAGCTTCAGGCGCCCGGTTGAGTTCGCAGGACGGTGTGTCGTTGCCAAGAAGATCCCGGCCATTGTCCGTGAACCACAGGACATCGGTGTCAGGGTGCCAGGTGAAACCGACCGTATTGCGCACCCCGCTGGCAAATATCTCGGGTTGTAGTGGCTTGCGATCAAGATCCAGGTTCATGATGGTGGCGAACCAGGGGTTTTCCTTTTCGCAGACGTTGCAGGGGGCGCCAACATTGAAAAAGAGGTTGCCCTTCGGGCTGAACCCCAGGTACTTCCATCCATGAGTCGTTTCTTCAGGCAGTTCGTCATAAAGGACAAAGGGTTCGGGTGTGGCTTCAACGGTCTGATCGATGTTGCGATAAACGAGGAGTTTGTTGACAGCGCCGACGTAGAGGTCGCCATTGCGGACTGCCACGCCGGTTGGCAATAACAGGTCACGGTCGATCGTGACCACCTTGTCTGCGGTGCCATCTGAATCGGCATCAATGACGCCATATAGGTTGCCGGCGCGAAAGCTTCCAGCGTAGACAATACCTGAATCGCTAATGGCTAGCTGGCGTGGATTAGTCAGTTCTGCGAACACAGATATCTGAAACCCTGGAGGAAGTCTTAACGTCTCGAGTGGCAGATCATGGCTTCTGGCAAGCGATGGGGCAAGAAAGAGCAAGCTGAAGATGCCTGGAAGAATCAGTTTGATCACTCTCAGGCTTATGCTCAATGGTGATATGATCTGGGTCCACATGTTACTGCTCCTGATGATTTCCAATTCGTATGTTGACTGAAGCGCTCAAAGAAGAAATCCAGACGGCATTTTCCCGGTTGCTCGAAGAGAAAGGATATCGGCCCAGGCACTGCCAGAAAACCATGATTGCAGAAATAGCCCGGACCCTCGGTAATGTGCCAGGGGATAATAGCATCTGCGTTGTTGAAGCCGGAACAGGAACCGGTAAGACAATTGCCTATGCGATGGCGTCTATTCCGATAGCAAA
The DNA here is from genome assembly GCA_018667205.1 of Gammaproteobacteria bacterium. Classification (GTDB taxonomy): domain Bacteria; phylum Pseudomonadota; class Gammaproteobacteria; order Pseudomonadales; family Azotimanducaceae; genus UBA9659. Next base: position 2,020 of record JABIVN010000123.1, read on the forward strand.
GCAGCTAAAAAAGAAAATTG
>JABIVN010000124.1 GCA_018667205.1 Gammaproteobacteria bacterium
AACATCCGCCCTGTACGCGGCCAGAAATTCGGCTTTTTGCATACCACCCAAAAAAAGACTTTCATTTAGACGAATACCCCAGGACCTTAACGTTTTAATCACTCTTTCGTGCGCCGGTGCCGATCTTGCTGTCACTAACGCCGTTCGGATAGGGCAATCGCGGCCCCCGAACTCCTGTTGAAGGGTATGCAATGCCGCAAGAAAAGGTTTAAAAGGTCCGCCGATCATCGGCTCATTGGCTAGGCCCCGCTCGGATGCAATAAACCCATCAAGCCCATGCTCCTGGTAGACTCGTTCGGACTCATCTGAAAATAGAACTGCATCACCATCGAATGCGAACCGTAATTCTTCATTGCTGGATTCAAGTGCAGGGCCCGCAATAATGCTGGCCGCTGCAATACCGGCTTCGAGCGCGTCTATCACATCCTGCTGGTGAGTGGATAAAAACAACTGGCAGCCGAACGGCTTCATATATTTGTACGGTGACCCACCTCCGGTGAAGGCCGCTCGACGTATTGGCAGGTTATGATGCTCAATGGACTTAAATACGCGCAGACCGGTATCCGCGGTGTTGCGGGAAAGCAGGATGACTTCTACTCGCTCCTTTTGTTGCAGTAACGCGTTAATACCAAGCAGTTTCCTCACCAGCTGAAACGCATCACCCGGCGCAAGGGGGTCCTCTTCATGGGCAATCTGATAGCGTGCATAGGAGGCAACCCCCTCTTCACGATAGACTTGATCACCTTCGGTCAGGTCAAATAAGGCACTGCTTGAGATGGCAACGACCAGTCTATTCAAGTTACCTGTTACTCCCGATCACTTTTGAGCGTTAAACTATACAGATCACAACAGTATAGCCCGTCGGGCAGACAGATGATCGGTGATGACAAAGGTCACCTAAAGGCAGGCGGCATTAATGATAGAGAACCACTAATGGTAGAGAAGCACTAACGGTAGAGAACCACTAATGGTAGAGAAGCACTCATGGTAGATAAGTCAAAATCTGTCAGGACGAACAGCACAGAAGTAAGCCAGTTCCTGGCAAAAGTCGCGAAAACGCCGGTCCGAACAGACGCTGAAGCCGACGGTCGATTATTGTTCGCAATGGACGCCACGGCCTCAAGAGAAACAACTTGGGACAAGGCCTGCCACCTTCAGGGGCAAATGTTTCAGGCGACAGAGGGTGTCGGTAGCCTGGCGGTGCAGCTTTGCTATTACCGTGGATTCAACGAGTTTCACTCGAGCGCCTGGTGTCGTTCAGCGACGCTGTTACTCAATGAGATGAGTGGTGTCAGGTGTCTCGGGGGGCACACGCAGATTAATCGGGTGCTTGACCACGCGATGAAAGAACACAAAATCAAACGACTCAAGGCCATTGTCTTCGTTGGCGACGCCCTGGAGGAGTCAGCAGATCATTTATGCCACCAGGCGGGTCAACTAGGTGTCCTAAATGTTCCACTCTTCATGTTTCAGGAAGGGTCTAATCCCAAGGTTAAATCTGCGTACCAGCAAATGGCACAGTTATCCGGTGGTGCCTACTCGCCATTCAATTTGCAGAGTGCCGGTGAACTAAAAGATCTTTTGGCGGCTGTCGCAGTATTCGCAGCTGGCGGCAAGTCGGCATTAAAAAGGCTCACCGCGCTTTCGCCGCCCGCGGCATTATTAACCCAACAACTGAAAGACTAGGAGATTCCCCTGGCCCGTTTACTTGTCATCGCGATTATCGCTTTTCTTGTCTTTGTTGCCCTACGTGGCCTTCTGGCGAAGAAAAACCTTACGGTGCGGCAATTTTTTTCAATCTACCTCGCCACAATTTTCGGACTCGTCCTACTTTTTCTAGGCGCAACCGGCCGGCTAAACCCGCTTTACGCCGTATTCGGTGCAGTTTTTCCGTTTCTCTTGCGGTCAGCTTCGTTAATCATGCGGGGCGCCCAGTTTGCATCCGTATTTCGAACGCTAAAAGCAGCGATGGGCGCCAATGTCGGGCCACCACCACAGACCAGTGAAATTTCGTCCCGATACATACACATGATCCTTTTCCACGAGACGGGCATGATGGATGGCACAGTTCTGGAAGGCCAGTTTAAGGACACAAAACTATCCCAACTTGAACTGGATCAGCTAAAAGAACTGCTCAGGGAAATTGGCAATGACGCTGATTCGTCTAACTTGCTAACGGCTTACCTGGACCGTGAGCACACGGCGTGGCGACCAGACGACGCGCGCACTGAAACATTTACCGGCAGTGATGACATGTCAGCATCGCAGGCACTCGACATACTGGGCCTAAAACAGGATGCGACAAAAGAAGAAATTGTTCAGGCGCACCGACGCATGATGCAGAAAGTTCACCCTGACAGAGGTGGATCAACCTACTTGGCCACCAAGATCAATGCGGCAAAAGATCTTCTCACAAAGATTCGCCCTTGAGATTTTTTATGAAATAATTTTATTTTGTATTTAAATACAATTAGTTATAGATACAAGTTAATGTTTTAT
>JABIVN010000015.1 GCA_018667205.1 Gammaproteobacteria bacterium
CAAGACCAGGCGCCCCTGAGGTTCTATTAAACCTTGGTGAAGCGCAACATTACTTGCCCCGAGTTGCCTGCCGCTTTTATGGAAGAGTGTTCCAGTAAACGACAACGCTGCATCCGAGGTATTGATGATGTGAACTTCTGATAAATTCGGACTGGTAGACGCTGTCATGTGATATGCCTTGCCAAGATATGAACCGTTATCTTGGTTGTCTCCAACACCATTACTGTCCGCGTCTGCCCATTCCGAAGCATCTTGTGGAAAAGCATCACCGTTATCCCCAACGCCATCGCCGTCTGAATCTAATGTCTCAGTTGAATCTAAAGGAAACGCGTCAGCTTTGTCTAAGACGCCATCACCATCGTCGTCGTCATCGCACGCATTACCCTTGCCATCACCATCTGTATCCAACTGATTGACACTCGATACCAACGGGCAATTGTCCGCCTGGTCTAGAAAACCGTCGCCGTCCAAATCTCTTTCTTTTACCTCCGGAGTTAACTCAGCAATCTGATACATCGTTGTTCGGATTGATAGTGCTGCATCGGCGCCTAAGGACAAATCTGATCTGTCTACGCCGCAAGGTTGACCTTGACAGGAAATATCAGGGTTCGAAAAGTATTGAATATCCGGCCCGAAGTAGCTGTACCCAGATTGATAAGCCATTGTCGTGACAAATGAACCATCGACCCCATGACCCCGAGACCAGCCAAATGCACCCTTATTGCTCTCCTCGCGCGCGTCATGGCCCAACCCTAAATTGTGCCCAAACTCATGCGTTAATGTACTGGAACGGCAACCTGCCGCAACAACGGATACGATCTGACTTCTTCGGGTAAATGCCATATCACCGTTAAGGTCTACTCCCGCCAAATCACCTATGCCACAACTATCGTCGCCTGGATCATCCTCTATGTAGAGCACCAACAGGTCTGCCCCAGCATCCTGACGCACAGCGTCGATACCCTCAAAAACACCGCTTTGATCTGCCACGACGGAAATAGCGACTCGGCTGTCTAACCCTTCGTAGTTTATCGATTGGGCTTTAACCAACCTGAAACGGGCGTTGATATTACTGTTGCGGAATGCCTGATTGCCCCACTCTAATTCGTGCAAGATCCTAGTCACTGGCTCATCATTATATTTTGCCGCAACCGCCGGTGTATAAAGCGCCATGACATCAATAACAAGGGTACCAGGTTGACTAAAGAAATCATTAGGATCCGTATTGAAGAGATTCTCATTAACATCACTCACATCGTCATCATCACTATCGACCAGAAAGTCGAAGGAATTAGCGGTGAACGGATAAGTGGAGATGACGTTTCCTTCTCTTGCTTCTATGGTCTCCCAGACCTCTACACCACCCTGTTCATTGCGGAGACTTAAGTGTGTGAAGGGATAGTTGGTCACCGGCCCAATGTAGGCTCCTTTGATTTCAATGTTCGTCAATGACGACTGCGCAGCAACAATAATTGACAGATTTTCGTTGTTAAGGCCATATCGAAAAGTTTGCCCCCATAACTCTGCCGAAGAATAATTTCCCACAACCACACGACTAATAGTGACTGCCTCCAAGCTGCTGTTAACGACTTTAGGGATGCGCAGGGTCGCCTGATCGCCCGCTATTTCAAGCGTTGGTTTTCCTTCGAAGAAAAGCTTGTAGTTGGCGCTCTCCCCGCCTGTTTCTGGATAAGAAAAGTTCACCGGTTCGCCTAAACGAACGATATCTCTCGTTAACCATTCACCATTCACTTTTTCTTGTAGTCCGAGCAGAAGGTTAGTTCGACCCAGGCTGTCCAATACGTCTGCTGTGGGTAACCTAAAGGCCACCGTTGCTTCAGTCCCGGCGCTATACTGCACGCCTGGCTTTAGGGTTTCAGGGAAATATCTAAATGCTTGGAAATTATAGAAAAAAATGGGTAGGCCGTTGGAACTGCTAAGGTCAACACGTAGTTCACCACTCTCTGTGTCACCCGTATTGATGACCCCTGCAGTGATTTTTACGGCGGTCTGACCGACTCTTTCTGCCTGACAAGGGCAAACCAGCGACAACTCCGCCGCGTTAACTTGCCACGTCAGGCTCATCAGCAGGGTTAGAACGCCCACGAAAGGCAGCATCTTGCTCATTCTCTTTCCGCCGCTGGATTTTTAGGCCTTGGCGCTTCAATCACATCCCGTACTTGTTCAATAACGACAGCATCGTCTGCCGTAGGCCCTCCGAGTAACCTAGAGGACGCGAGCCATCCATATTCTTGGCCCCCGATGAGTTCGTATTCCCCATCAGGTGTGAACAGACTCATAAAGGTACTCTTCTCGCTCACCGTCAGCAAAATGTGGTTAGCCATCGTCTCATCAGGGTAGGATTTGATGGCCGTCACTCCCGGCGCTAATTCCCGCACCTCTTCGATTTGAGTTTCCAAGACGTAGCCAGTGTGCGGAATGGTGATTGAGAATTTGTCTCCGACTAGCCAGTCCTTAGTATGTAGTTCTTTAACTTCTAGCAATATGGCGCTCTCATTGGGCTTGTTGTACCTGATAAGACTCGGATCAACCTGAGACTCATCAATGATTTTCAGCGAAGGAAACAGCTCAACGTTTACTTCTAACGAATTAACAGCTTCCTGAGTTCGCTCCACTTCTTCTTCGGGTTCAAAGGCCAGATTAAAAAAGATTAAGATCGCGCCCATGGACGCGAACAAAACACTTGCGCCGATAAACCGGATATTCTTGATGGCTTTTCTCATAGGGGCTTTCTCGAACACCTATGTTACCCGTCTGTCTCTTGTCTGTTAAGTACCACCTGTGACAAGCCTGAGACCTTTGGTCCAGTTACGATGTTAAGGTTTCTGGTTGTTGACTGATATTGCCTTCGATCCATCGCGGTAAAAAATACCTTGGGGTTCATGCCGTCCAGCGAGCCATGCGGGCGGATCGTGTTGTACTTCACCAGACACTGATTGGTCATCACTCGAGCTTCCGTCATTGAACTAAACAGACAGTGATCCAGGCAGGTCGTGCGAAAGACCGAGTTGAAGCTTTCGCAGTAACTGTCCTGCCACGGACTGCCTGGATCGAAGTCACGCGTATCTACGTGTTTGCCCTTCAGCCATTTTTGCACTGCTGACGAAACCCTTTCGAGTCCGTTGTCGCTGCGCAGGCACACGGGACGGCCATGCTCAAGGAAGTGTTTCTCGAGAACACCGATGAGGTCACCAGCGGTCAGGCTGCGACCAACCGTTACCTCAAAGCCCTGACGGGTATACTCGCCAACGCTAACATCATAACACCAGACCGAGTTCGGGAATTGTGCCCCGTTTTTCCTTTGTGTCGTGGGGCCCGGAAGCTTGCGTTTACGACCCTTTCGAACCACCTGAAGCCCCTCACGGCGGCGAATCTACCAGACTCCCTCACGACTGATGGCCAGTTGCTCACCCCGCAGAGGTTCGTGGATCTTGCGGTAGCCCCAGCGCGGATACTGATGCGATAAGCCCACCACTCGCTGGTACCTTTTACACTTAAATTTATCCTCAAATTAATTACGGCCAACATGGCGGTAACTCGAACGATTCATTTGCATTGTCTGGCAGGCGCGTCGCGCGCTGCGTCATCCTCATTTCTCAAGTACGTCACGCTAAGGCGGCGCGCCGCCTGCTCACCACTGCCGGCTGTTGACGTTCTTTAACATCCGGATGTCTACAGTCTACTCCGCAACAATCTTCTTCAGCTCGCCGTTATCGCGTTCAAGTTCTCGAAGCCGCTTCGCCTCCGAGATCTTTCGGCCACCAAACTTCGCCTCAATCAAAAATCTTCTATCGAGCACGATTCGACAGGAATCAGCAAAAACCTTACAAAAGCTACGATTTCCCTTGGGTTAAACGTAGCTACTACCTTTGTCGTCACGCGGATGTTCCAATAGAAAACCAACACACATTGTGTTGAATTCAGGGATCTGGTGCCCAGACCGGAGATAACGAAGATAACTACCAATACCTCTGGATCGGTCAAGCAAGGTGATGCCTGCTGTGAAGTCACTCGGCCAGGCCATTGGCGCGGTCATTGGCACGGTCATTGGCGCGGCCACCGGCACAGCCACCGGCGCGACCACAATTTACAAAATCTTTCGCAACACGGAACTTCCTACATTTTTTTGCAAGGTTAAAACCCTGTTAGACTCTCCCTGTCGTCTCTTATTGTAGAATAGGCTCTGCTATGAAGGTTCAACCACTGACGCCCATCATCGGGGCCGAAGTATCAGGCTTAAATCTCTGTCGCCTCACCGATCATCAGTTCGACGGTTTAAACGATGCCTTTACTGAACACAGCGTTCTGTTCTTTCGCGACCAAGACGCAATGGCTCCTGCGGATCAAATAGCGTTCGCGAAGCGCTTTGGCCCTCTTCATACTCACCCCGCTGCACCGACACTCGATGAGCAAGCCGAAATCTTTGTTATCCACGCTCACAAAGACTCGAAAATCGCCAACGGTAACGGCTGGCATACCGATGTTTCCTGCGATGAAGAACCTCCGTTAGCTACCATGTTACAACTGCACATTTTGCCTAGCACTGGCGGGGACACGCTGTTCGCGTCGATGTACGCTGCCTATGAAACCCTGTCGGAAACGATGCAAGCATTTCTAATGACCCTTAAAGCGCATCATGAATCTGAACACATTTATCGTGGTCGCTATGCCGATAGAGGGGCCAGCGATGAAGACAAAGTCTATCCACGCGCATTGCACCCGATGATAAGAACCCATCCTGAATCTAAACGCCGTGCACTTTACGTGAACCCAAGTTTTACGACCCGCATCGAGGGACTCTCAAAACAAGAAAGCAACGCGTTGCTGACGATGCTTTACCAACACCAACAACGACCCGAGTTTCAAGTCAGATTTAATTGGAGTCCAAATGCCATTGCTCTATGGGACAACCGTTGTACTCACCATTTTGCGATGTGGGATTACTGGCCTGAGGAACGAAAAGGTCACCGAGTGACCATTAAAGGCGAACGACCTTATCTGGAAGTGACTAACGGGGGTTCGTCGCCTGAGAACCTGCGGCTATCCACACAACTCTAGCATGCCGGTTATTCACCAGCGGCACTTAACCTGCTTCTCGATATAGGGGAACAACCTGCCTGAGCGCCTGGAACTATTTGCTCGAAGAGAAAGCACCAACGGAACTGCGAGAAAAACTGGCCACCAAGCGACAGGCCTAACTTGCTGCGAGTGTTTTTTGAAGTGTTTTCGCCATCTGCGTTACGCTCCGCAAGGTGTAGCCCTTGGTCACTGACATCAACATTAGGCTTAAATCGAATTTCGTGAAATCCTCGGTCTTCACCTTGACTCTATCAACATGCCAGTTCACGTAAAGAGGATGCACGTGGCGGTAAACAACTTGAGCGATAACTTCCAGGTCAATCCAATCATGAAAGTCTCCTTCTTCATGAATTTGCGCGACCGCATTTTTGTAGGTGTTCATTCGAATCGACGTAAACGGGTCTGATCGTCGCGGCGTCAGAACCGTGGACAACGCGCGGGCGTAATTCATATTCTTTCTAGTCGTTTCGGCGATGGCCTCGATAATAAAAAAGAGCTTATCAATGCCCTTTTCCACTTTATGATCATTGATCGCCTGATACGTGTGCCTGAATCGTTCCTCGACAGCAGTCCGTAGCAATTTCTCCTTGTTGCCGAACTGATGATAGAGCGTTTTTGGCGTGACATTTGCTTTAGCTGCAAGGTCGCGCATGGTGACGCCTTCGTATCCATGAGCGGTGATTAGATCCCGCGCAGACGCGAGGATCGCTTCTCTTCGTCTATATTGTCTTTCGGTTAGAACTTTCATTTTTCGTAACTTAACCCACCAATCTAAAACTGTCTAACTCTCTGACAAGTAAATAAAAAGTAATTAGTATTTACATATACTTGCGGATAAAAACTGCATTCTAATTTTTAGAACGTCAATAAAAAAAGCGCTGAATTACTTCGTCTCTCCTCCACAAAAAATGCGGGCTCCGCCAGTCATCTTTCGTATCGATGTTTCCAGAGTAAGAAAAGAATTTCGAGAGATTTACTGGGACATCGACAAGCAAGACTATGCCTTTACCCTGTCCGAACTGCACTACAGGGAAGATAACGTTTGATTTGACCTATCCAAAGATGAGGAATAATTACAAGGCATGTGCACCTTGTCTCGAGGGGGGCGGTAGAAATAGTTTCTCAATCAACACACAAATTGTCCAAATACCACTGTGCCGATGACTTCATCACAGAAAAAGTCTGTTCTATTGGCTGCTGCATGAACGGTCAGTTTTTGTTGGATCCCGCCGACCCGCAGCCCAGCGGATTTTAAGACCACAGCTTCACAGTACGGACCCGAAACGTAGCTGACCAATCCGACTCGCCTCGGTTGCTGGCCTGACAAAACTCAAGCATAGCGTGATCCTGGAATAGTGGTGACGAACCCTTTGTGGAGGACAACGCCAGCCCTGGTCTAACCGCAGCGTTCGATGCCGACAAGGTAAAGTGCACCTGGAAGTATTTCCTAACCCCGGGTACAGCCTCTGTTTGAGACAGTGACCTCGATTTCCTCTACATCAGCCATTCAAAGGGTACTGCAACGCCGACCCCTGAGTTTTCTTAGAAGATGGTGACGTTCTCTTTCGATCTCGATCGTTTCATTTAGCAAGTTCCGTTGCTTTAACTTCAGGATGATCTGGTCACGGGACTGCCAATTGTAGGTAAAGTCGAGAGCATGAAATGGCTGTTCGAAGGCATCTGATGCACCAAGCCGGTCCGCGGCAAACAACCTTCACCGAACAGGTTGTCGCTTAAAAGTCGCGAAATGTAGAGCATCGCTTGAATTAAAATCTATAAAGACGTCGGCAACATCATCAATTAGCGGTTGAGCTTTTACTTATTAGATTGACTCATTAGATTCATTTTGCCGACTGCTTCGGATACGAGTAGCCTCCGTTCTTTTTTTAGCTCAAACATCAACTGAATCCAGTCAGGTGTCGGTACGACTATTTAATTGCCAACTTGAAGAATGCGAGAAACAGATCAATGATCAGCCTAAACATTAATGACTCTAAACAGCAGATCGATGTTTCACCTGATACTCCGCTGCTCTGGGTTTTACGTGAGCAACTCGGTCTTACAGGGACTAAATTTGGCTGTGGTATCAGCCAGTGTGGCGCCTGTACCGTTCACGTCGATGGTGTTCCAACGCGTAGCTGTGTGGTGCCTGTTTCCGCTGTTGCGGGACGAGACGTGACAACCATTGAAGGGGTTGGTACTCAGGATAAATTACATCCACTTCAGGAAGCATGGGGTGGAGCGGGTGAACCTGGCACGCCTGGCATTGCGCCTGCGCTTACCGCAGCAATCTTTTCGGCAACCGGTACTCGCGTTCGAAAACTACCGATTAGTCAGTATGACCTAGACCTTAGTATCGAGGAAACAGAGCATGTGACTCCCTCGTAGCTCTGTGGTTCCCTGTGGTTTAGTCACCGAATGCCTATCCAGTTCGAGTCCCAATTCGAGGCCATAAATTCACCACACTCGGCAATCTTTTGTAGGTTGAAAGTAACGGTCATACAATCGCTACGTCATGGAGTGCCCTGGGTTTAGAAGGCATTGGACAAGGCTTTTATCAAACGCATCGTTAGGTCTTCAGGTGTCGCAGAGTCCGCCCGCTCAAAACGAATATTCAAACTAGGCGATACAATCTCGGCACTGTCTAGATAGACATAAACCTTTATATCGTTTCGTAGAATGCCTGCCACAAAGTATTTTTCCTCAGCACCCCTCTCTTCGAACATCACCTCGGGGATAAACTTGGAGACTTGCCTGCAACATAGGTTTTGAAACAGAGAGGTGCCAAATGCATCTATTTCTGCAAGCTGCTTCCAGGACATAAAGGTTTCTCTACTACGATAGTTAGGCCGTCGGACAGCAATCTAACACTATGCAAGCCAGCAAACTACGAAGTAGCTTGGCCAAATCAAAGATGTGAATGAATTTGACTTCATGCTATCCGGCCACGTCCCCGCTAACTTGAATCACCCCGTTCTCTAAGGGCTCTACTGCTAAGCGGTGAAACCCTGAATCCGCGAGCAATCCACAAAATCTATCAACATCCCAGACCTTTCTAAACCAGTCGATATCGACCGACTCCACTTGGCCCTTCAGACTAAACCGTTCGCCTCTAAGCTTCATGATCGATTCGCTATCTTTCCCATTCCAATCCTCTCGGGTCATGCCCACCGTTATTCAACAGCCCTGGTATTCGGTTTCTTTGAATTTCCCAAGGCGCCTGCAAAGGCGCATCTCGATTAGGGACATCTACACCTGTCTCTAGCAAGTCCAAAAGCGAAAGCCCAGTATCACAGCAAATTTTTAACGCAGGTTCGCCCACCGCTCAACATATTTGACGAATCTAGCTGAATCGGACATTCCACTCGCAAGAGGCTCATAACGCACCGCTGCAAGTCCAGTATAGAACCTGAAAGGGACGGTCATATTGCCAGAAAGCCTTCAACGCACCCTTCAATGCACCCAAGCAACACTCGTTATTGCACCACTATTCTTGCGGATTTTTTCGCGCCCAGATAAAAGAGCGAAGACAAATCGCAACAAACCAGACGCCAGAGACCAGTAGCATCAGTTTCGAGGCACTGGCTGCAGGGCTAGCAAAAACGTCACGACCCGCCGCTAAGCCACGAAACAAATCAAGACCGCCCAAAAACGCTATCACGCCGAACAAAGCCGCTATGTGCATCCATATTTTCCGTTGTGCCGGGCGTATTAAATACATCAAACCCATCAGTAAAATAGGTACCCCCAGCATTGCGGGAATCCACGACGTTATCGATTCAGAGCCTGTAACGATAGAGACCGAAGCAGCCCAGCCAATCAGCGAAACCCCATAAATTATGGTCCAACGGGCCATCGTCAATTTCATAAAAACAAATTGCTGTTCCAAATGAGACTCCGTACTAGTACGCGTTAAAAACCAACCAACTGTGTATTAAAAACCAACCAACTGTGCGTTAAAACCAACTAACAGCGTTGCTCCAAGGTCGTTTGTTTCCTGAAGACTGGTATTGATACTATTGGCGATCGCTATCATTCACAATAAGTTTTAAAGCTAACCTGGCTGAAATGAGTAGCGCTAGCGCATGATTATAGAATCAATCGGCCTCTGGTTTCCGTATTGAAACGCTTCTGGGTCACCCAGCAACGGAATCGTGTTATGTTAGACAAATCAACGAGTTGGCGGGAAATGACCTCATATGGTTAAATTTCATGCAAGAACCCATAATAATTAAGGAACAAATATGAAGCCACTTGAGGGCGTTACCATCCTGGAATTTTCCACCATGATCACCGCCTCATTTGCAGCCATGCAAATGTGTGAGCAAGGCGCCAGGGTCATTAAGGTCGAGCCATTAAACGCCGGCGACCCGCTTCGCTACATTGGTGCAACCAAGGGTGGCATTTCCTCTTTATTCGCTAATTGCAATCGCGGCAAAGAAGCCATTCGGGTCGATATCAAAACAGAAGCCGGTCAGGCACTGATTCGCGAAATGGTGCCCGAGGTAGATGTAGTTATTCACAACTTCAGGCCAGGCGTCATGGACAGGCTTGGCTTGGGCAGTGACGCGCTGCGCGCACTGAACCCACAATTAATCTACACCGCAATTTCAGGATTCGGTAACACAGGTCCGAAGAGCGGCTCACCCGCCTATGACCCGATCATCCAGGCTCAGTCGGGCATTACCGCAACCCAGGGTAAAGAGGAACCAGCATTCTTTCGCACACTGATTTGCGACAAGATCACCGCTTACACTGCTTGTCAGGCAGTTACCAGCGCGCTCTATCTTCGAGAAAAGACGGGTGAAGGCCAGCACATTGATCTATCTATGTTAGATGCTGGTTTATTTTTTATCTTCCCTGACGGCTTTCAGAACCATACATTGCTGGATGATGATGTTGCGCCGCA
>JABIVN010000125.1 GCA_018667205.1 Gammaproteobacteria bacterium
CCCGGCCAGTCCGGATTCTTGCAAACGCTGCATCAAGTGATAGGAGCGACTTGTCCATCCGCCCTTCAGCGTCTTGCTTAATATCCTCGATCATATTTATTCCTTTTTTCTACGACACCTTTAGCTAAGCGATCGCTTTAGCTAAAAGTTGTTAGCAATCAATGTCCCTTCGTCCTCACCGACAACAACATTTAAGAGCGCGCCCTTCTGCTCCATGGCAAAGACCCGCAGTGGCATATCATGATCACGTGCCAAGCAAATAGCCGTAAGGTCCATTACTTGAAGTTGCTTTTCAAGCACTTCATCGTAACTTAAATGCTTGTATCGAGTTGCTGCCTTGTCGAGAACAGGGTCAGCAGAATAGACCCCGTCGACCTTGGTCGCTTTTAAAACAATGTCTGCATTCACTTCGATGCCGCGCAGGCAAGCTGCAGAGTCAGTCGTGAAAAAGGGATTACCGGTACCCGCAGCGAAAATCACAACGTTGCTCTCCTCGAGGTGACGAATCGCCAGACGCCGATCATAGTGTTCAACGACACCACTCATGGGAATGGAAGACATCACTACCGTGTGAATATTGGCACGTTCCAATGCATCGCGCATTGCCAGCGCATTCATCACTGTCGCCAACATCCCCATATGATCGCCGGTGACTCGATCAAGGCCCGCCGCATGAAGCGCCGCACCACGAAACAAGTTACCACCGCCAATCACAAGGCCAACCTGAACGCCAATCCCAATCAACTGACCAATTTCAAGCGCGGTCCGGTCCAGTATTTTCGGGTCTATTCCAACACTACCATCCCCCAACGCTTCTCCGGATAGTTTGAGCAGTATCCGTTTGTACTTCGGCGTGGCTGTATTTTGTGGCATTGGCTTTCCTGAGTTTTCCTGGACTAGACGGCACTAGTTACCTAGTTACCTAGCTGCCTTTGTACTTCGGCGGCAAAGTCTTCTTCCTCTTTCTCGATGCCTTCGCCCACTTCATATCTTACAAAGCGATTCACGACAGCACCTTCCTTCTTAAGCAGGGCACCAATCTTGGTGTCGCTGTCCTTTACAAAGGCTTGTTCCATGAGGCTGATTTCTGCCAGATACTTCCTGATACGACCGTCGATCATTTTTTCAACAATTTCGGGTGGTTTTCCAGAGTCCTGAGCCTGAGCTGTGTAGATTTCCCGCTCTTTCGCCACAAGGTCTGCCGGCGCATCTTCCGAGCTTACAACCGTTGGGTTCATTGCCGCAATGTGCATCGCGACATCTTTTCCAAGGTCTTCACTACCGCCTTGCATAGAAAGCATGACACCGATTCTGCCATTGGTGTGGAGGTATTCAACCACGGTACCTTCATCTTTGAATACCTGAGCGCGCCTGATGGAGATGTTCTCTCCAATTTTCTGTACGAGATTTTCCCGCTCGGTTTCAAGACCCAAAGCCTCGACATCGGTTTCCCCTAAATCAAAGACCTTGTCAGTCACAGTCTTTACAAAGGCGATGAAGTTTTCATCTCTTGCAGCAAAGTCTGTTTCACAATTGACCTCGACGATAACGCCGGTTGCACCATCGGCCTTTATACTGAGTAAACCGTCAGACGCAATTCGTCCCGCTTTTTTCGCGGCTTTCATGCCACTGGATTTGCGAAGGTTTTCAATCGCGGCTTCCATATCACCCTCTGAATCCACCAGGGCTTTCTTACAATCCATCATGCCCAGGCCCGTTCTTTCTCTGAGCTCTTTTACCATTGATGCTGAAACAGCAGTCATCACTAGATCCTCGATACGCTTAATTTTTATATGGCCAACGAAAGTTGGCCACTGGTTTCCGAACTAGCCTACCCGGCTTTTTCAGGTTCGCTTGCGGCAGCTTCCACTGCGGCATCTTCCACTGCGGCAGCTTCCACCGCGGCAGGCTCCACTGCGGCAGACTCCACTGCGGCAGGCTCCACTGCGGCAGCTTCCACCTCGACGAACTCGTCTTCCCTAACTTCTCCCTGGAATTCCGCCTTGCCAGCGAGAGCCGCATCAGCGATCGCCGCTACAAAGAGGCGAATTGATCGAATCGCATCGTCATTGCCTGGGATAACATAGTCAATACCATCTGGGTTACTGTTGCTGTCGACGATACCGATAATAGGAATACCCAATTTTCTGGCTTCCGTTACCGCGATACTCTCGTGATCGACATCAACGACGAATAGCACGTCAGGCAGACCGCCCATTTCTTTTATACCACCAAGGCCTGACTCGAGCTTTTCCAGGTCACGCTGACGGGAAAGGGCTTCTTTCTTGGTCAGCTTTTCAAATGTGCCATTGGAAGCCTGGCTTTCAAGGTCTCTCAGACGACGGATGGATTGACGAATCGTCTTGTAGTTCGTCAACATGCCACCCAACCAACGCTTATCAACGTAAGGCATCCCTGCTCGCTCGGCATTCTCCTTAATGACCTTACTGGCACTACGTTTTGTGCCAACGAACAGAACCTTGTTCTTTTTAGCCGCGGTGCTATGAACAAAGGCCAACGCCTCGTTCAGTGCTGGCACAGTTTTTTCAAGATTGATGATGTGGATATTGTTTCTGGCCCCAAAAATGAATTCATTCATCTTTGGATTCCAATATCTGGTCTGATGACCAAAGTGCGCGCCCGCCTCAAGCAGGTCTCGCATAGATACGCTAGACATAATTTCTCCGAATTGTATGGGTTACGCCTCCACACTCCCCATAATTCAACCGTTTCAAGGCCTTGACCCTGTAGCAGCACCCGAATTACGTGTCGGTGTGTGTGAGTATTTTCAAGTTTACGCTCAAGGTTGCCCCCGTCGCGCGGCGCTTTATACCATAATTTGAGACAAAATGGGAGTTTCTCCGCCGCTCTGGACGGCTATCAATTACTTTATTTGCCTCACCCCAACGACCTGTTACGAGCATGAACTGATTGTAATCTGGTATAGTCCGCTGCTCGTTTTGAGTCACAAACATTCATGACTATAGAAATTAAAGACAATGAAGCCATCGAAAAGATGCGCATCGTGGGCGACCTAGCTGCTCGACAGCTAGAAATGATAGAAGAGCACATCAAGCCAGGTATCAGCACCGGCGAACTGGATCGTATTTGCCATGCCTATACGATCAACGAACAAGACGCGATACCTGCCCCATTGAACTACCGCGGCTTTCCAAAATCCATCTGTACATCGGTAAATCACGTGGTATGCCACGGCATACCCAGCGATGACAAGGTGTTAAAAAGCGGTGACATCATCAATGTTGACGTTACCCTCATCAAGGATGGTTACCACGGCGATACCAGCAAAACGTTTATCGTGGGAACGGGCGGCGTTCTTGCAGAGCGCCTAACAAAGGTCTGCCAGGAAAGTCTGTATTTGGGCATCAGGGCAGTAAAACCAGGTGCGCACCTCGGGGATATCGGGGCCGCCATTCAGCCCTATGTAGAAAAGAACCGCTTTTCGATCGTGCGTGAATACTGTGGACATGGCATTGGCACGGTCTTTCACGATGACCCGCAGGTATTACACTACGGCAAGAAAGGAACAGGCCCGATACTAAAACCTGGTATGACGTTTACGATAGAACCCATGATCAACGCTGGCAAGGCTGCGGTAAAATTATTACCGGACCAATGGACGGTCGTCACTAAAGACCACAAGCTGACAGCCCAATGGGAACATACCATCGCCGTCACGGAAACAGGATACGAAATTCTGACCCTGCGTAATGACGACACAATCCCACGCTGCGCTTGACGAAAGGATCTGAGCCCTGATGTTTGATCAGCTTGTTCGCGAGTTAGATGCTGCACTGGAAAACAACCAGCGAATCATTCCTAGCTTTAAAGACTCCCTTGCAAAAGCCCGCGCTAGGATGACATCAGGTTTTGAGGCAGGTGTCAGCACTGAGTTGCTGATCAAGGCGAACTCCGATTTCATGGACGAGCTCATGAGGTTGGCATGGAACCGTTTTAGCTGGAGCGAAAACCGGACCAGCTGGCGTAAGTCACGCATCTCACTTCTTGCCGTCGGAGGCTACGGCCGCCGGGAGTTGTTGCCAAACTCTGATATCGATTTATTAATACTGCTTGAACGGAGCAACCACAGCTCACACCGAGACAATATTCAAAGTTTTACCACGCTACTTTGGGATATCGGGTTAGAGGTCGGCCATAGCGTCAGGTCAATTGCCGAGTGTAAACCGAGCGCCCTGCATGACGTGACGATACTAACCTCAATGATGGAGTCCCGAACTATTATCGGAGACCGCGAACTTTGCGATAAGGCGCAACAAAAAATTGCACCTAGCGGATCTTGGTCTGCGAAGTCCTTTTATCTCGCGAAACGGCAGGAACAAAACGACCGACACGAGAAATCAAACCATACTGAATACAGTTTAGAACCCAACATAAAAACCTCCCCTGGCGGCCTTCGAGACATTCAAACACTGACTTGGATTGCGAGACGCCGCTACGGGACACAAAATATTACCGCACTCGCCGAACAGGAAATCCTAACGCCAGAGGAAAGCAATGAACTCATCAAAGCGCAGAACCACCTATGGAAGATTCGCTTTGCCCTGCACCTATTGACCAACAAAGACGAAAACCGCCTGATGTTCGAATACCAGCAGGTTCTGGCCAACCAATTTGGGTTTACAGACAATAATCAGCTGGCTGTAGAACAGTTCATGCAGAGCTACTATCGAACTGCACACCGGGTCAACACGATCAACGAAACGCTGCTACAGCATTTCGACGAGGTCTTAGTCCAGGTTAATACCCGACTCAAGGTGAAGCCTGTTAACGACAGGTTTCGCTTGGTGAACAACCTGCTGGAAGTGACTTCCGACAATGTTTTCGCCAAGGAGCCTTCAGCGTTACTTGAAATGTTCGTTATCGTAGGTTCTAACGAGTCAATCGAAGGTTTTCGAGCCTCCACGATCAGGCTTGCAAGACATTACGTCTACCTGATCGACACGCATTTTCGCGAAGACACGAAAAACGCCAAACTCTTTATGACGCTACTCGGGAGCACTAACCACCTGTTTACCCAACTAAGGCGAATGGGCAGATGGGGAATACTCGGCGCGTATCTGCCTGAATTTGGTCGAATTATTGGTCAGATGCAATTTGACTTGTTCCACATTTACACCGTCGATGCACATACGCTGCAGGTTGTTCGTAACATGCGTCGGTTCCGTTACAAGAACAACCAACAGCAATTCCCAATCGCTGCACACATCCACCCGCGATTACCAAAAATCGAACTGCTCTACATTGCCGGTCTCTATCACGATATAGCCAAAGGTTTGGGCGGAGACCACTCCGAACTTGGCATCGAAATCGCTGAGGCATTTTGCAAAAGACACAAGCTAGCAACATGGGACACAAACCTTGTTCGCTGGCTC
>JABIVN010000126.1 GCA_018667205.1 Gammaproteobacteria bacterium
AAAAAAACCGAAAGACGTTGACTGCACGCCCTCGGGTATTTGTCCTGCAGCGAACATAAGCCGCACTCGCCACGTTAACGTTCCCGCTGCCGTTGTGGTCACAGATTTCCTCCTTACTCAGTTACAACTAGTCAGGCGAAAACCAAGCACTGCCCTAAGTCGTCCAATGTGACGTGTTACTGCAAAGAAACCGTTGATGATTTTACCAAACCAACTTATCAGCGGTTGCAGCCGCGGACCAAGACAATAACTCACAGTTCTCCGCGAATGCAAAACAATAGTTGTTCATTGCAAAGCGGAGGTCCTTGACGAAGGTCCGTGACGAAGGTCCCCGACGAAGGTCCCCGACGAAGGTCCGCGCCGAAGGTCTCTGCCTAACGATATGGCAGCCTGATTTTAAAAGGTAGGTCTGTCGAAACAATAATCTTCAGCCAACAAGTTGCCAAAGGCCTTCCCCTCTGCTGCGGGAACATACCAGTGACTATTTTCACGACAAGCAACAGTAACGAAAATTGCTGCTGAATTGAGCTGCCTGATGTTTGGCTCAGCTTTTTTCGGACGCTAGAAATTTGACGCACCGAAAACAATACATGTATATTGATTTTATCTGCCAGCAATTGGATCGTGCTAATCGACAAGACAACGCACAATCAGCAGACACCGACCATTAACAAAAATAGACTGCGTGCGGGTATCGTTACTTGAATCCCTCATTCCTAACTTCACACGAAGCTAAAAAGGCAAAAAAATGGCGCAAATTGAACGTGAATTTCTTGAACGGACCGAGCCTACCGAAAGAGCATTCAAGGCCCCTCCATTTATCCCGCGTGTTAAAAACGCTGACCTGGGCCTAGAAAAGCTTGGTGGCGAAAGATACTACTCACCGGCTTTTATGAAGGCCGAGTGGGACAAGATCTGGACCAAAACCTGGCAACTCGCCGCTCGGGTAGATGAGTTTACGGAGCCCGGCGCCTTTTATGTGCACGAACTGGGCAAAGAGTCTTTTATCTTTGTGATGGGTGACGACCGGCAGATACGTGGCTTTTACAACGTATGCCAACACCGGGGGAATCGCCTCTGCCAATCCGACCTGGGTGTCATGGACACCTTTACCTGCCCGTTTCATGGCTGGAAGTGGAACACTGACGGCACCCTAAAACAGGTAGCAGACCCACAGTTCTTCCGCCAATTCGATGCCGGTATTCCAACCGAGGAGTTGGGACTAACGCCCGTAAAAGTAGCATTCTGGGGTGGCTGGGTGTGGTTCAACATGGATCACGACGCTTGCCCTTTGCAAGAATACCTGGGTGAAGCTGGCGTGCAATTAGAAACCTACGAGTTTGAAAAATTTCACCTTCTGAACTACCAAACGTTTGAATGGAATGGCAACTGGAAGCACGCTTGGGATGCTTTTAACGAAAGCTATCATTTCGGTGAGCTACATCCCGATATGATCGAATTCGGTGAAGGTCATGACATACCCATTGAGCTATTGGGCATTCATTCACGCATGATCAATTTCAATCGGACCGTCAGCGAAATTGTCGAGGACCAGGATACCATCACCCCCCTCCGGCAGCACATGATGTTAGGTGATCAGGAGGGACGACGAAAGAACGAAACTAAAGGCTACACTGGCTCTGCCAAAGACGTGCACTTAGAAGAAATTCGCCGCCGACGGGCTGTTGAAGATGAGAGCTACCTTCCCTTTGAACAGATGAACGACGAACAACTTGTTCATCAGTATCATTACAGCTTTTTCCCTAGCGCGACCTTTACTCAAACCCCAGAGTCCGGTGCAGTATTCAGGTACCGTCCTCACGCCACAGACCCAAACATCTGTTACTACGACTTTTTTGTCATGTCGCATCTGCCACCGGGCACACCGAAGCAGGAGCGACCCGAAAACAAAACTCACCGACACGTCGATGGCATTGACTACGCCGAGGCCTTTGGTGGCACGTTTGACCCTGTATTGGCCAACGTCCTTTCCCAGGATGGATCCAACATGACGACAATGCAGGCTGGCGTGAAATCCGATTCATTTAAGGGCATGAATTTGTGTGATCAGGAAATTCGATTACGCCACTTTCACAAGATCATTGACGATTTTATTTCTGGCAAGACAACCACGCGTAACCTTCCCGATGGAGAAGCCTATCTCGACAGAAACCCAACGATCATTGGTTAAAAACAGAACATTTGATGAGCACTTCGACGACCTGGAAGCCAATGGTTTTTGTGTTGTCGAAAATGTGCTGACCGCAAATGAAGTCTCCGGCATACGGGAAAAACTCCTGCTTGCTGCAACTGAAAGCGATCGTCGGGGTGTACCCACCCACATCCCAAGTCTGGACCCGAATGACGCAAACGTTCGAGTATTTAATCTACTAGACCTGGACCCTGTTTTCCTGGAATTAATGGAACGACCAAAAGCAATACAGTTTGTAAAAGCACTGGTTGGCGATAACTTTATCGTTTCAAACTTCACGGCGAACATCGCCCGCCCGGGCGCCCAGTCGATGCACGCGCACTCAGACCTGGGTATCGTTTTCCCAGGCCCATGGCTTAAACCTTGGTCCATGAATGTTCTGTGGTGTCTGGATGATGTTCACCATGACAATGGCGCTACCCGCTATTTACCCGACAGTCATAAAATAACGTGCGCGAAAGATGTTCCTACCGACATGCTCGATAATATGCAGTCGTTTAACGCCAAAGCAGGTTCCATCATTATCATGGATGGCAGGCTTTGGCACACATCCGGTGAAAATGTAACGGAAAACGAGGAACGCGCGATCGTCTTTGGTTATTACTCTGCCGCGTTTCTTCGTCCGCAGGTAAACTGGAACGTCTTGCTGGCGGAATCCACCCAACGAAATTTATCGCCGCAAACGAGACGGTGGCTTGGGTTAAATGGTACCGCAAACATGCTAAGCGTAGACTTTGTTGAGCGTCCAGACCAACTCAGCACTCAAGAGTAGGAGAGGTGACGCCAAAGTGCGATGTCTATCTGGTCGCAGGGGGTAGATTCCACGATATTGATTTCGCCCGGCTGACGCTGTTGAAACTGCTCGCAGACCGAGATGAACCCTACGTTCAAGTCGGGGCAGATTTTTCCAATACCGAACAAATCCTCGCCTCGAATTTTCTGGTCACGTATACCTGCGACATACGTCCAACACTAGAACAGCAGGCAACCTTAAAAACATTTCTTGAAAAAGGTGGTCGCTGGTTTGCGTTGCACGGCACAAACTCACTGTTGGATTTTGATACCACCGGTGGTCCTATTGAAGCCTTTGGTGTCACAATTCCCGGTGTTCCCTATGCGCCAGATCTAGCCCCCGACTACATGGCCCTGATCGGCACGCGGTTTATTACCCATCCGCCAATTCAGGCTTTTCGAGTAACCGTTACCCAACCCGACCACCCGCTTGTCGCAGGGATCTCCGATTTCACGACTGAAGACGAGCCTTATTGTTGTGAGGTCATCGGAGACATCGATATCCTGTTGGAATCCAGATACAGCAGCAAGACCATGTCAGCGTTACCTGACGGCTGGGATGATCCCGAGCGAGTCCACCCGCAAATGTATCTTAAGAAAGTCGGGCGTGGTGAAATCCTCTACCTCATGCTGGGTCATTGCTGCGGGCGCTTTGACATGCAGCCCATCATGCAAGAATGCGATAGTGTTAGATGCAGTTGGGATTTACCGGTTTACGACGAGTTGCTTAAGCGAGGAATTTCCTGGGGAATAGGTTATACAAGCCGCTAAATCGCAGAACAGCGGTGGCTTACCCCAGGGATAATTAGCGCTAACGAACAGCCAGCAATTCAACCTCAAACACCAGCGTCGTATTACCCGGTATAGGTCCAACGCCATTGGCACCGTATCCTAGTTCTGATGGGACAATCAGCCGCCATTTGTCGCCCTCTTTCATCATCTGTAACGCTTCTGTCCAACCCGCTATAACACCGTTAACGGGAAGATCTATTGGCTCTCCTCGGTCCACAGAACTATCAAATACCCTGCCGTCTTCGAATGTACCATGGTAATGCGCGCTAACCGTGTCCGTTGGACCCGGAGTTGCACCGGAACCACTGGCCAATACCTCGTACTGCAAGCCTGAATCTGTTGTTGTTACATCACCCATCACAATCCTTTAAATATAGCTAAACAACCGATATGTTGGCATGTATCGATCCAAAAAAGAAATACCCTACGGCACTAAGCATATTAGGGCAAAACGAGCCGGCCAACCCCAACGCTACCCCTATAACGGTTCTTAGTAGCTACAGGCGCTGGCCAAGCGCCATTTTGCAGGGGTTCTTTCCAACCACCGCTAGACCCAAGGCTACAAAGCAGCGGGATTAATCACACTGCCATTATCCACGCGTAATTCCGCGCCATTGATGAACTTAGCCTCATCCGAAGCAAGAAACAGCACGGCGTAACCTACATCCATCGGCTCACCACGCCCCGGACTGGGTATCTGCTGTTCTAGTGGCACTGACGCGGGTCGCTCGACACCCCGCGCTTGAGCCGCGGCGGCTGCATCCTCATACAATTTTTCGATCAATGGTGTCTGGATCACGCTGGGGAAAATGCAGTTGACCCTGATGTTGTAGCGAAGTTGTTGGCAGTGGATCGCAGCATGCGATGTCATCGTTCGGATGGCACCCTTACAGGCCCCATAAGCAAAGCTAGTGTGGTATCCCAGTAATGCCGTTGTAGACGCTATATTGACAATCGCACCCAACTTACCATTCGCCTTGATCGTCTGGATACCATACTTGATGCCAAAAAATGTACCGTCCATATGGACGCGCTGATGGATTCGATATTGATCCCAGGAGACCTCCTCGACCGAACCCGGTATGAACATACCGGCATTGTTAACCACAACATTTGGTTCATCGAAATGAGCCAGGGTTTGCTTGATGACAAGCTGCCATTGATCTTCTTCAGCGACGTCGTGCTCCAGAAAAATAGCGCCGTTACCTGCCGCATGCGCCGCCTCTTCTCCGTTTTCCTTGCTGATATCAGTAATGACAACCTTTGCGCCCTCTTTAGCCAACGCGATCGCATCGGCGCGCCCCAACCCTGAACCACCACCGGTCACCAGGCAAACTTTATCTTCGACTCTACCCATCTGCATCTTCCTTCAAATAATCAAAAAAAGGCCAACAATAAGTCCATATCAATTCGAGCCAGGCGCTTTGAACTAGCCGATGGTATCTATCATCTAATCCTCTACAAACCCTGGCCAGGTAGCCATGTAGTCGATGAATTTTACAGAAAGGCCTTCATCCGCAAGATAGCGCCTGGTGACAGGCAGAGACACCGGTATAAAGCCTGCATCTGCGACGTAACGGTTAGGAAAGTCATGTTGCAGGATTGCCGCTCGACCGAGCATGATCCAGTCAATGTCATAATTGATTGCCTGCTCAGCTAACTGCGGTGTACCGATCTTACCGGCGACACCCAGTTTCACTCGGCCCCGCTCAAGGCCGGCGAATAATTCCAGCAGTGAGCGGCCTGTAAACGTTTCATCCACGGGTTCCTTGAAAACATCCCACAATGACATGTCAAGGAAGTCCAGGCGATCATCGTTCAGGCAAAGCGTCGCCATTTCCAGGGCTTCCTGAGTATCAATACCGAACCTCTCCGGAGACAGCCTTACCCCTAGCTGAAAGTCCTGACGACAGTTGTGACGAACACCATCAATGATTTCTTCCAGGATGCGATATCGATTCTGCAGCGACCCGCCGTACTCGTCTTCCCGCCGATTGGTTTCTTCACTGAAGAACTGACAAAGGACGTAGCCATGGGCACCATGTAATTCAACACCATCAAAGCCAGCCTGGTCACACCGCACTGCAG
>JABIVN010000127.1 GCA_018667205.1 Gammaproteobacteria bacterium
ACCTGTGCTCAAACAAACTTTGGGTGGGATGGAAGTAGCTATGGGACAGTCGCACCCACAGACGGCGCGGATCCGCAATAACCTGGCGTTACTTCATGAGAGTCAGGGGAACTTTAGGGAAGCAGAGCCCCTGTACGACATTAGCTATGAATACATATCAGAATCGTTGGGGGCAAATCATCCCGATGCAATGGGTACGCAAAATAATCTGGCTTATCTCTATATGATGATGGAAGGGTACGAAGCCGCAGCCACCCTGTTCGAGGACCTGGTTGAGCGTTGGAGTATTTCCCTGGGCGCAGATCACCAGGATGCATTAAAAAGCCGCAACAATCTGGGGCGGGTTTACCAAAAGCTAGGGCGATTAGATGAGGCGCAGTATCAGGTGATGACTGCTCTGGCTGCACGAAGGGTATCGTTAGGGGAGCTGCATATCGATACCATTCGCTCGATGATTGATCTGGGATCAATTTATCTTGATCAGGGCAGTGTCAATGAGGCCCGAAAAGTACTTGCCGAAGCGCTCGCAATAGCAGAGCAGGAACTTGGCGAACAACACCCCTATACGTTCGATGCGCTGAATAATCTTGCCCGAGTTGAAGAGGCAGCCGGTAGATTTTCTGCGGCGGTTGAGTTCAGGGAAGAGGGGTTGGCTAGGCGCAGTGTGTTCCTGGACCGCATGTTGTGGGTGACAGGAGAAAACGCAAGGGATGGCTATATCCGGCTACATAGACACGAATTTGATGATTACTTGCGGTTGTTGGCTTCAATTACAGACCCAGATCGTGGCAAAAAGGCGATCGAGGCGAGTCTCCAAAGAAAGGGGCTGTTGCTGAAAATTACCTCAGAAATCGAGCAGGTAGTGCAGCTATCAAGCGAGCCAAAGCTAGCCGCCGTCTCGGCTGAACTTGATCGCGCTAGAAGGAGTCTGGCGTCGTTAACGCTTTCTGGGCCCACTGCGAAAACTCAGGGACGCCATGCAGCAGCGCTCTATGATTTAGAAAGTAGGGTTAACGAGTTGCAGGGTGAGCTAGGTCGTGCCAGCGCGCGGTACCGTTCATCTATTGTCGGTATTAACGCAGACTTGCTGGCGGACTCTCTCCCAAAGGATACCGCTTTGGTTGATATTTTGATGTACAGCGAAGGCGATGAACCCCGTGTGCTTGCTGGAATGATTATCAATCAGGGTGGTGAAATCAGTTACGACCTAGTCGAGTTCTCGGATCGGGGTGCGATGGAGGAATCGGTAATCGAATATCGCACCATAATCCAGGATGACCTGGCCGATGAAGACGAGATAATTGAAGCGGGGCAACTCGCCTACGAGTTGGTGTGGGCGCCTATTCGGGAAAGCATTGGCGAGCTTGAATATGTCTACCTTGTACCTGACGGTGTGTTGAACATTTTGCCGTTCAACGCACTGGTGAGCGACGATGAGGAATACCTCATACAAACAACCGACGTCCATATTTTGACTTCTGGCAGAGACCTCCTGGCGAAAGGGGAACCATCGCGGGCAGGTGCGTATATGATTCTGGCAGGACCGGACTACAACTCTGACCAGGTGGTGGGTACGGAAGAACTGCAAGCTGCAGCTGGCCGCCGTTCTGCAGCAATAAAGCTTGGTATCCGGGGTGCTGGCGTCGGGTTGCGTGGCTTAAACTTTGCGCAACTGCCGGGCGCCGAGAAAGAAGGACGAACGATTAAGGAACAGTTAGTAACCAGAGACCATGCAAATCAAGTTTTCTTCGGTGAACAGGCTCAGGAGCGGGTTTTAACAGACATCACAGAATCTCCGGAAATATTACATATTGCAACTCATGGCTTTTTCTTGGAAGCGGATGACACCCTTCGGAAAAGAATTCTTAAGATGCAGCGATCTTCAGAAATCCAGGTTCCGCCCCCAGGTGACAATCCTCTTTTAAGAGCAGGGCTGGCTTTTGCGGGTATCAATTCAAACGCGCAGTTCCTCGGGGATATCGATACGGTGAATGACGGCGTGCTTACGGCGCTCGAGGTGCTGGGGCTTAACCTTTCCGGCACAAAGCTGGTCGTACTTTCTGCTTGCGAAACAGGACTGGGTGAAATTCACGAAGGCGAAGGCGTCTATGGGCTGCGCAGATCGTTTCAAGAAGCCGGTGTGGCAGAGGTCATTAGTTCCTTGTGGGAAGTCAGTGATGCGGGAACTCAGGCGTTGATGACAGACTTCTATGACAGGATTATTGATGGCGTTCCAGCGCGTGAAGCGTTGCGTGACACTCAGCTTGCAATGATTGACTCTCCAGAATGGGGGTATCCATACATTTGGTCCGCATTTATGATCGTAGGTAGCGATCAATCGGCACGCGCTATTGTTCCATAGTTCGACCTTCTTGCAGTCAGAAAGAGTGTTCGCATTAACTAACGCGCCGTCAAAGAGGAGGTAACGCCAGTATCGAATAACCTGCAGGATATTCTGGTGAGGCCTGCAAGCCTGGATGCTTACATGAAATCGACTGAAAAAGTTCGTAGCGTTTACATTGAGCAGATGTCCTTAGGTAAGCGAACCCTTCCGGATTTGTTAGAGGTTAAGAGCAAATTGCTCAGCGCGCAGGTTTGAACAGTGCCAGGGTTTTATACTGCAGCGCTGGGTCGCTACAGTGTTCTGGCAAGCACGGGTCATATGCTGCTAATGCTGGAAATCACCCAAGAGCGGCGTTAGTGAATATCTACTAATAGGGTCGTTAAGGGGAATCTCGGGGATTTTCTGCTTTCTGTAGAAAACGTCCAAAAAATGTGTTTTGATGTGCGACTGTTTTAACCTAAAAACCTAAAAAATGTTTAAAATCAATAGCATATGATTGGCGTAGGTCTGGATTTCGGTACCTCAAACAGTGCGGCGGCTTGGTACGACGGCGAGAAAGTGCGCATGATACCGCTCGAGGAACATGATGCAATAATGCCCACGGCGATGCATCTGGATCGCGAACTGATTACCCTGACGGGTGAAGCAGCGGTCGCTCAGTATATTGATGAGAATCGCGACCGGATTGTCGAGTTGACGTCCGAAGTGATCGCGAAAGCTAGTATGGTCACCTCTGAAGCTAATTCGTCCGATCCTCATTCTGAAGCAGAAACTGAAACGTCGAGTGTCTACGGGCAACCCTGGGTGGATCGTGGAATGCCTGGAAGGTTATTTCGGGGCGTAAAACGTCTGCTGGGTAATAGTTCTATAAAGCGCCTTCTTGTGTTTGATCATCCGTTTCGATTAGTCGCGTTGATTACCCCGATACTCTTGCGAATTCGTCATTCTATAGAGGAAAATCTGGAGGAACCTCTCGATGACATTCACTTTGGGCACCCCGTGCTATTTGAAGGTAATGAGAACCTGAGAAACAACCTTGCCTTCAATCGACTTTCAGAAGCGTGCGGCTATGCTGGTATCAAGAAGCCGACCTTCTATCCTGAACCTGTAGCGGCAACCTTAAGTTATCGTCACGATGAGCAGTCCCCTGATCGAGGCTGTGTTCTAACTGTCGATTTTGGTGGTGGCACACTTGATCTCAGCGTTGTGGAGTATTCGGGGACAC
The DNA here is from genome assembly GCA_018667205.1 of Gammaproteobacteria bacterium. Taxonomy (GTDB): domain Bacteria; phylum Pseudomonadota; class Gammaproteobacteria; order Pseudomonadales; family Azotimanducaceae; genus UBA9659. The sequence goes on from JABIVN010000127.1 coordinate 3,570, forward strand.
ATTTTGATGTGCTCTCAACGTCTGGCATTTCGTTGGGTGGCGATCACATCGATCAGCTAATTTTTAAAGAGCTTTTGTTTCCGCACTTTGGAAAAGGGGAAATATGGTCAAGGGTTAAAGATGGCCGTTTGATTGAGAATGAGTTTCCATTTGAGGAATATGGAGACAAGTTGTTGAACTGGGCCGTCACCTACATTCTTAATCAGAACCAGTACCGATCAAAAATTATCGAACGGATTGCTCAGGGCGGGGAAGGCAAGGAAAAGTTTGAGCGGTTACTTGAGCTGATTACGCATAACTTAAGTTATCTTGTGTTCCAGGCAATTAAGGATGCAAAGGCAGCCTTGTCTGATGTCGAAGAAACCATCATCGATGTACCTGAGCTTGATTTAGCCGTTCCTTTTTCAAGAGACCAGTTCGAATGCATTATGGCGGATATGCTTGGACGTATTGAAAATGTGACCGAAGAAGTTTTGCAGCGGTCCGGTAGGTCAAGGGCGGACATCGATATCGTGATCCGAACCGGGGGGTCCTCCCAGATCGCAGCGGTGAAACGGTTGCTGGAAACGGAATTCCCGGGGAAGGTGACAGAGCACGACCCATTTACGAGTGTGGCCGCGGGATTAGCCATTGCAAGTTATTATGGATACCAGTTTCAACGATCCTGAAGGCAAT
>JABIVN010000128.1 GCA_018667205.1 Gammaproteobacteria bacterium
GATTAGCTATCGCCTATTAAAAGTTGGTAGCGCTCGAGAACTCGCCGAACTAATGGCAGCTGTCGGTCTGGCTCAGAACTTTTCTGCCATCAAGGCACTGTCAACGGAAGGTATCCAGAAAGGCCATATGTCATTGCACGCAAGAAGTGTTGCTGTCACCGCCGGCGCGCCCAAAGAACTATTTGAAACAGTGGTCAGCCATTTGATCGCCCAGGGTCAAATCACGGTTTCCGCGGCAAAGGAAATTATCCTCGAGCTGACGCAAAAGAATGTAAAGAACGAAATTAAGAAAAAATCTTCAACCACAGCGATGGCAAACGGCAAAGTGATTCTGCTGGGCGAACACGCGGTAGTTTATGGCAAGCCGGCTATTGCCGTTCCCATCAAGAACGCCGTCGTCGCCGAAGTCTCTGATACTGATCACTCGCCGGAAATCAAAGTGCCGGCCTGGGACATCGACGACAAATTGGAAGACTCCAATTCCATCTGGTGGGATGCTATTCAAGGCGTGTTCGAGCAACTGGGCATCGCAAACCAGAAATTCGCCGTACATATAAAGCCGAACATTCCTGCCGCAATGGGCCTTGGCGGTTCTGCCGCAACTGCAGTCGCTATCGTGCGCTCAGTCTCGAAACACTTTAACCTTCAATTGAACGACGAAGAAGTCAATCACTACGCGTTCCTTTGCGAGAAAGCGGCGCACGGCACACCCTCGGGTATCGACAATACCATCGCGACCTATGGGCGCCCCCTGGTTTACCAGACGGGTGAACAACCTCGGCTTGATATGATCGAATTTCCCAGACCTCTCAGCTTGGTCATTGGTATATCGGACCATCCCAGCCTGACCGTCGACATGGTTGCCGGCGTGCGCGACCGTTGGAGAAAGAACAGCACACTTTATGATTCTTTGTTTGCAAATTTTGCAGAGGTCGCTGAATCAGGACTCGATGCAATCAAGCAAGGTGACTACAAAGGCCTTGGTCATATGATGACGATTAACCACGGTCTGCTCAGCGCAATTCAGGTGTCTTCACCTGAATTAGATCGAATGGTTCAGATTTCTCGGGACTATGGTGCATTGGGCGCTAAACTGACCGGAGCAGGTGGTGGTGGCTCAATTATTGCCCTGTGCGAAGACAATCCTGAAGCCATCGTCAATGGTTTGACAAGAAATGGTTTCAAAGCCTTGCAGGTCACCGTATGACCAACTTTTATCAGCCAGGAGCGTTTAGCTTTTTGGTCAAGGAAGCTTTGCGCGGCCTGCCGGTTAATCCAATGACTGCGTCCAGGCGTAAACCGTTTAAACCATTAACAGACTGCCTAAAAGAATGTCTTCTGTGATAACCGAAGTTGTTTCCTCTGACCTAGAAGACCTGATTCTCGTCAACGCTGATGACGAGCGTGTTGGCAATCTAACTAAACGGGAATGCCACCTTGGCCAAGGTCAATTGCATCGTGCTTTCTCTGTGTTCATCTTTAATTCAGCCGGAGAGGTTTTACTGCAGCAAAGAACCGCGCAGAAATTCCTTTGGCCTCTGTACTGGTCGAACGCTTGCTGCAGTCATCCAAGGGCCGGTGAAGAATCAGATGAAGCGGCGCATAGGAGGCTGAAGCAAGAGCTTGGCATATCGGTACCACTTACCTATCTGTACAAGTTTGAGTATCACGCCCGCTATCAAAACGTTGGCAGTGAACATGAACTTTGCTGGGTTTGGGTTGGTATCGCTGAGGCAAAGGATATCGTCCCAAACAGCAACGAGGTAGCCAACTGGCGTTTCTTTTCCAGGGAAGAACTCGACAAGGAATTATCCCAGAATCCAGAAAGCTACACGCCGTGGATGAAAATGGAATGGGAACGCATCTTTAAAGACCACCAGGATGTTCTTAGCAACTAAATCGTCACAGGCGTTCAGCGAACTGCCATTTTATTGTTCGGTTGTCTATCCAACAGCATTGTGATTCCATGGAGGTCTCTTAAAGGATGCAGCTAATGAACATAGACGGTGGATGTTATTGTGGCCAGATCAGATATACCTTTGAAGGCGACATCGCGGCGCAGATGCAATGTCATTGTCGCGAGTGTCAGTATATTACGGGCGGAAATCCCAACGTCTTCGTTATGGTCCCAGAGGCGACATTTAGCTACGTCAAGGGCGAACCCTCAGGCTTTAGTCGCCCGGACCTGGATAACCCCGTAACACGATTCTTCTGCCCCAATTGCGGGACAGCGATAGGAACCAAGGCTCCAGGTGCGCCTGGCGCGATGGTACTTAAAGTTGGCACGCTGGATGACCCTACGATTTTCACCCCTACGGTCGCTATATTTACAAGGGATTCCCAATCCTTTCACCATATTCCTGGTGAGGTTCCAAGTTTTGAAGGACTGCCCGGTTAGTTAACTTCTGTCCAAAAACCTCGATTCTGGATACACAGTGTGCAGCATTTAGAAGATCTGCGTTAAAAGCCTGTGCGTTAGGTCATCAAACGTTAAACCGGTAATAGCGCAGCGGTCTGCTGCACTGCAAGAAGCACTAGATAAGGAACTGTCTTGAAAAAACCATCATATACGAATACCTACACACATTATGTGCTGGGGGTCTTGGTTGTCGTCTACGTTTTTAATTTTATTGATCGACAGATTCTCGCCATACTCGCGCCGGCTATTAAGGACGACCTGCAACTGTCAGATACCCAGATAGGTGCGCTCAGCGGGGTAGCGTTCGGTATTTTCTACGCCACGCTGGGCATTCCCATCGCCAGGCTAGCGGACCGGTACTCGCGGGTAAACATTATCTCAATTTGTCTGACAATCTGGTCATTGATGACCGCTTTATCGGGCCTTGCAACCAACTTTGTGCAGTTGCTGATCGCCCGAATCGGCGTTGGCATCGGTGAAGCCGGCGGCAGTCCACCGTCGCACTCATTGCTAGCAGACTACTTTACACCCGGTAAACGCGCGACGGCTCTCGGCATTTATGCACTTGGCGTTCCCATAGGGATCCTCTTTGGTAACCTGGCCGGCGGATGGATTGGTGAAATATTCGGCTGGCGACAGGCCTTTTTCCTGGTCGGCGTGCCGGGCATCATTTTGGCGATCATCCTTAAACTAACGGTAAAGGAACCGCCCCGCGGGTACTCAGAGGAAAAGCAGGCGGACACGACAGTCGTCCCATTTAAAACTGTCGTGAAAACCATGTGGGGTTTCAAATCGTTCAAGTACATCGCACTCGGCGCCGGTACCCAGGCGTTTGTAGGGTACGGCGCCATCGCTTGGATGCCCTCTTTCCTGGTGCGCGCTCACGACCTGAGTATCGGTGAAGTTGGCACCGCGTTGGGTCTTATCATTGGTTTCTTTGGTGGTATTGGAACACTTTTAAGCGGTGTGATCGGAGACAAACTTGGCGCAAAAAACATTAAATACTACATGCTGGTGCCCGCTTACGGCTTCCTGATCGCAGTACCTGCAGGCGCAGCTGTTTTTCTGGTTGATGATCTTTATCTGGTGCTCGCCATTTACACGATCCCGGCATTCCTGGTAAACCTTTACACAGGACCAACCTTTGCGATGACTCAATCACTGGCTCCGCTGGCAATGCGCGCCGCAGCGTCCGCCCTGTTGTTGTTTATCATTAACATTATCGGACTGGTATTCGGTCCAACCACCGTCGGCATCATCAGCGATCTGCTGCAATTCAGCATGCAGATGAACGATGTCGAATCCTTGCAAATGGCGTTACTTGCGTGCAACTTCGTTTATTTGTTGAGCTTCTACTACTACTTTCAGGCCTCAAGGCACTTGGAAACAGACTTAAACGCGAGTAAACAGTCATGACTGCATTAACGGTTACCACTAAAAACGGGGTCAGGACGGTGACGATGAATCGTCCCGAGTCACTGAATTCATTTAACGCAGATATGATGGATGAACTTTGTCACTCTTTTCTGGATGCAGCGATTGACGACGCCGTTCGTGTGCTTGTCCTAACCGGTGCCGGGCGAGCTTTTTCAGCGGGAGCAGACTTAAAATCCATGGGCACGCCGCCGGACCCTTCAAAGAAGGACCTGCGGGCATTAATGCATTCTATGATCGATTTCCCCAAACCATTTATTACTGCGGCGAACGGCTTAGGTGTGGGCATTGGCATGACCATTCACGGCGTAGCTGATTTGGTGTTCATGGCAGAAAGCGCAAAGTTCCGGGCACCGTTTTCATCTCTTGGACTCACTGCCGAAGCTGCTAGCACCTATACCTTCAGCCGTTTGCTAGGACACCAGAAGGCATCCTGGGCACTATTATCCGGAGAGTGGTTCACAGCCAGGGAGTGCCTGGACATGGGCCTTGCGCTGGAAGTGATACCGGACGAAAGCCTTATGCAGATTGTTTACGAGAAAGCCGAAAAATTGGCAGCCCTACCCTTGGCGTCACTCATACAAACCAAAAAGCTACTGGTAGCGCCGCACATTGAAGCCATGAAATCTGCTGTATATGCAGAAGGCGTAGGCCTTGCAAATCTTGCCGGAGGCGCCGCCAACAGGGAAGCGATTAAAGCCTTTCTAGGCAAACGAGATCCCGATTTCAGGGGCATATAGCGCCCCTCTGCAGGCTCAGTCCTTATCTCTGCCAAACAAAGATCCCAGTTTAGCCTTAAGGGCTGCTTCTGCTTCTTTGCGCAAATATTTACTCGCTGCAGTTTTCAGCGCCGCCTTGATCTTGCCCATCAACTGAGCGGCAATCTTCTCGCCGACTTCTTCAGGGGTTAAACCGTTTTCGAGTGTGCCAATATCTCTGAGCTGTAAGTTTTTCAGTTCAACCGACTGCGTTTCAATCTGCTCACTGCGCAACTCCATCGTGGCATTCGAAAAATCGATCTGCTTAATGGCGAGTTGAATATCAGCGTCACGGTTACCGGTATCGCCCGCGTTAGCTGGATCATCAGATTCCGGCATACCGTCCATCAGTTTTTGTATATTGGTTGTAGGGCCTTTTTGTTCTGCCAGAACATGAACACCGGCAACACTGATGTCGTCAATAAGGTAGACCGGCCCGGTAAGGCTAGCGATGTCGATCGTCACCGAAATCTGGTCCAGCGTAAAGAGTGGTTCGGATGAGAATCCGGGCGGGTTGGCCACCGTCAAACCGCTCAGCGTTGCCTTGCCTTCACTCAGGCTGACCTTAACTTCCCTTACCTGGACCCGGGTATTTGTAACCTCGGTACCGACCTCTTCGATCATGTTTTTAACGATCCCGTCCAGATTTTGAATCAGGTAGTAACCCGACCCTGCAACCGCAGCAACTAGAAGTACTGCAAAACCTGTGATAATTTTGTTCACGCTGACCCTCACAATTTGTTAACTGAAAAAGAAGTAGAGGTAGGATAACAGGGAGCACGTCCCACTCAAACGAGGTTTGGGTTCAAATCAAGGATAAAGCTATACTGGTTCATTGTTTCCATTCCAACAACCAACGTCGAGATAAAAAATGATCGAATATCATAATCCTGAAGGGTCTGTCGGTATCGAAGTGACACCCTACACTTTGTCTGCTGTCATCCAGGGCGCCAACTCAATTAACGTCGGGTTCCTGGCGAATGGTTTCCCCGACTCTGAGAACTTTCTGCACGCACTAGAAGAAGCAATGCAGGAGCTTGAACCCGGTATTGAGGTTCATTCCTACAATAAAGGCAATGCATCAGTACCCGCGGACGATAAACTACTGGGCAATATCACCAATGAATGTCATGCCGTGGTCGCTGCCTACGGGCATTGAGGATCCTGCACAACCGGCACCGTGCGTGACGGAATAAATATTGCAAAATTGGGAATCCCTGCTGTAGCACTTGTGACAGACGAGTTCTGGCCTCAGGGCGACTTCGTTGCTGAGTCACTTGGCATGCCAGACGTTCCAAGAGTACGACTACCGCATCCGGTTGCCGGCACGGGCGTGAAAAACATGAAAAAAATCGCCGCGGAAGTGGCGCCAGCAGTGATTAATGCATTAGAGGCGCACAATGGCTGATTTGTTAACAGCTTCAGACGAGTCAGCGGCATTGGAAGACCTGCACACCAGAGGATTCACCGATGGCTTACCCGTGATTATCCCAACGCCAGCGCGAGTCAGTCGAATGGTGCTTGCGTCTGGACTTGAAGCGGATATGGTTCTGGGCACGATGGGACCCGGCCATGGCATCGCAACGATAGAAAAAGTGGCCGTTGCCGCCGTAATGGCCGGTTGTCTGCCGGATTATATGCCGGTTGTACTGGCGGCGGTAAAAGCCGTCATTGATCCGGCATTTGACCTAACTGAAATGCAGGCGACAACACATTGCACAGCGCCACTGATCATTGTGAATGGTCCTGCCAGACACACCTGTGGACCCATCTCATCCAGCTACGGTGCTTTGGGACCCGGCCACCGGGCCAACGCTTCCATTGGCCGCGCACTAAGACTAACAATGATCAATATTGGCGGTGGCCGCCCAGGAACTTCTGACATGGCCCTGCTGGGTCACCCTGGAAAATTCACTTTTTGCCTGGCAGAAGACGAGGAGAACAGTCCCTTTCCACCTATGCACGTGGACTTGGGTTTCGACCCCGACGACAGTGTTGTAACCGTCATAGGCGCAGAAGCCCCCCACTCTGTGCTTTATAGCGGTGACGGCGACGACCCGAACGGTTACAAGTCATTGTTGGCCATGCTGGCCATTGGCATCGCTAATGCTGCCACTAACAACGCAATACTGACCGGGGGTAGCGCAACTATCGTTTTAAATCCCGAACATGCCGATGTGTTAATCAAGGCAGGTCTGACCCGGCAGGATATTGCTGAAGAAATTCACCAGCGCTCGACCATCGCTGAGACAGCGATCAACAAGCTTGCTCCGGGGTTCGCACGCAAGGACTCGGGTAATCGCGATGCCTTTAAAGGCCCAGAACAACTGCTGATATTAATGTCCGGTGGAAGCGGGCTCTACTCAATGGTTATGCCATCCTGGTGCGCAGGTCCCCACAAGAATTCAGCGTCCAGCATTAAAGTTGAATCGGAATTCTTCTGTGAAGTTCCAGGTCTAGCAAACCTTGTAATCTAATTTATAACTGAAACTCCAAAGGACACTCATGAGCAATTTTCCAATGCCGAATGTTTCACACGACTTAACCGGGCGAGTTGCCCTGGTCACTGGCACAACTTCAGGCCTTGGCAGGCGCTTTGCTATCGTTTTGGCAGCCTGCGGCGCCAAGGTCGCGATAACTGGGCGCCGGGTTGAAAAACTGGAAGAACTGGCGAAAGAGATACGCGCATCAGGTGGTATCTGCGAGCCTATCCCTTTTGATATTAC
>JABIVN010000129.1 GCA_018667205.1 Gammaproteobacteria bacterium
ATTTCGAACTCGCCATTTTGGACTTAATAAAATAGGTGTCAACCTAGCCACACCAAGCGGTCGCCAGCGACATCGATAGAGCAACCGCTTGAAGGTCGCAGAAGTCGACGTCAGCCGTTGGTTGAAGCCAACGTAAATACTACCTTGATTAATACTGCCTTGATTAATACTGCCTTGATTATCGCACCCCTATTACGGCATTCTCAATAAGACACTCTTTGCCGCAGTCCAATGGGAAGGTAGACGAACAATGACCGATTACGCAACAGTCTCTGTCGAAATGGCCGCACTCACGGGTATGGCGACCGCTGTGCATGCGGCAATAAAGCCCGAAAAGATGGCCGTGACGGATCAACACGGCAAGGTCCTGACATGGTCGGAACTTAACGGTAAAGCCAACCAACTCGCTCGGTACTTTCTCTCAGTGGGTATAGAAGGCGACGACGGGGTCGCCCTGCTTTGCGGCAACAGAAGTGAGTACGCCATCGTCTTTATGGCGGCAATGCGAAGCGGCGTCAGACTGACTCCGATTAACTGGCACCTCACCAGTGAGGAAGTTGGTTATATTGTCGGCAACTGCAACGCTAGGGTTTTTCTCGCAGATACCAGTTTCGCCGAAACAGCCGGCCGAGTGCTCAACATGAGTCAGCGAGTCGAATCCGGCTTGTCGATTGGCGGTGATATTGCTCAATTTGACGCCTTTAGTGACGTTCTCGAAAGCTTCTCGTCAGATAACATTCCCAACCCCACTTTGGGTGGGGGCATGCTGTATACCTCGGGCACAACAGGCAAGCCCAAAGGCGTTTATCGCAAAGAAAGCCCCCCCATATTGCCAGACTACTCTGAACGCGGATACGCCTCCGGAAATGAAGTTGCGCTTTGCACGGGTCCCGCTTACCACGCTGCACCGTTGCTCATTGACGTGCTGACGCCACTCATTTCTGGTGCGTCCCTGGTGATGATGGATCGATGGGATCCGGAACAAACACTAAAACTGATAAGCGAATATAAGGTGACTCACAGCCATATGGTGGCCACAATGTTTCACCGCCTGCTGCGCCTGGATGAATCGATTAAACGGCAATACAACCTGTCAAGCCTTAAACGCATCATCCACGGCGCAGCGCCATGCCCCGTGCACATCAAGCACGAGATGATCGATTGGTTTGGCCCGGTACTGATCGAATATTACGCCGCCACAGAAGGTGGCGGCGGTTTTCTCATCGATTCACATGAATGGTTAACAAAACCAGGCAGTGTTGGGCGACCCGGCCCGGAGTTCGACAATAAAATTGTGGATGACGAAGGCAACGATGTCTCCGTGGGAGTAATCGGTACCATTTATATGCACGCCCCCGACTCAGGTCGATTCGAATACTATAAAGATGACAGCAAGACATCTTCGTCCTACCGAGGGGACTATTTTACCTTAGGCGATATGGGCTACTTCGATGAGGACGGTTACCTGTTTCTAACTGGCCGGACGGCAGAACTGATTATCTCAGGTGGCGTTAACATCTACCCGCAGGAAGTCGACAGCAGGATGATGCAACACCCTGCCGTACAGGACGTATGCACGATAGGTGTACCAAACGCTGAGTGGGGCGAAGAGGTGAAGTCTGTCGTCCAACTTAAACCTGATAGTGTCGCCAGCGAAGATCTGGCAGAACAACTTATTGCGTTTACCCGTGAGCATATCGCCGGTTACAAGTGCCCAAAAACCGTCGACTTCGTGACTGACCTGCCAAGATTACCCACCGGAAAAATTCAACGCAGGATCGTGCGCGAACCTTATTGGGCAGGTCATGAAAAATCAATCTAGCGGCTAGCTGCCCGGCGTTGGCAATACTGTGGTATCCATCGCTTCCGGTTCCAGGCCTAGTGTAATCAACACCTTGGACATTCCCAAAAACAATCCAACACCGAGCGCTAACTCGGCGATCTCAGCATCGCTGTAGTGTTTCTTTAAGGCGGCGATCTGCGAATCGCGGAGTTGGCCGGGTAGGCCAATGATGTCATCGGTTAGCTGCAGTGCAATCGCTTCTTTTTCTTCCAGCGTCTCTTCGTACCCATCTTCTATTTGGGCAACTATACCTTCTTCCAGACCCGCTACACGAGCGGCGTCAAATCGGACGTTTTTTCAGTAGCCGCAATCGGTAATACGCGCATTGCGGATCCTGGTCATTTCTTTGACTTCCTGACTGATCAATCCCTGCTGCCAGAACTCTGCGTAGAGATCACCGAACTTCGCAATGATGTCTGGCGTGTGACTCATGACTGTGCCGAACTCGGCTGGTGCACCGGGTATTGCCGAGCCTATTCTGGGTGTCGTGGACATTAGCTAACTTCTCCTGTCATGGTCGCGTTCAATCGGCAAGACACATCAAAGAACGCCAGGGCTGTCAGTAGCGAAACACATCCTGCGTCGCCAAACGCCAGCTTGATGGCTTCGACTTCTTCGTCTTCAATAGCGTGGTGTTGATAAGGGATTTTTTCTGCAGCGATAAGCGCAATTTGCTCCGACGGATCGAAGGCTTCTAATCTCTGAGACCGCAGCATTGAGGATTCATCAGCAGAAATTCCGTTCACCTGCTGGCCATGAATTTGTGCAATGCGAGCATGGCACAATGTAAAAACGCGCTCAGGTACTGCGTCGCTTGATTCAATAGCAGCAAGAAACGCGGTGTATTTCATATGAAGCGCTGGCCTTAACGCCAACGCTTCAATGAACGATTCACTATGGATGCCGATCAGACTCAAATTAGAACCCTAGCAGCCTTGCGTACCTATCGCGGTGAAATGCCCGATTACCAAATGAGGGTTCCAGCAAGCGGGCTCGCTTGAGGTAGAAGCCTGCATCAAACTCATCAGTCATACCGATTCCACCGTGGATCTGAATTAGTTGGTTAGACATTTCATGCAAGAAATCACCGACTTTTGCCTTAGACAGGGAGCACAGCTTTGGTACGGCATCCGCGTCATCATCAATGGCCTGCAACGCCGCTTCTACACAGGATCGCGACAACTCCATCTGACCAAACAAACCGGCAGCCCTATGGCCCAAGGCCTGAAAAGACCCGATGACCTGACCAAACTGCACTCGGGTCTTCAGATAGTCAAGTGTCATGTCAAAAGCCTGCGCGGCAGTTCCCAACATCTCGGCACCCAGACCCGCCCTCGCCCGGTCCAGAAGCGCTTCAAGAACTCGATAGCCTTGGTCAACCGTACCCAACACTGTCGTTTCACTCACCGTCACTCCATCGAAGTGAACATTTGCATAACCACGACTATCAAACGTGGTCACCGCTTCGCGGGAAACACCATCGGCACTGGCAGACACCAGAAATAGTGTAATGCCCTCTTCCCCTTCACCGCTGGTTCTTGCAGCCACCACGTAATCAGTCGCTGTCATGCCCTCATGTACAAACGTTTTGTTACCGGTCAGTTTAAAACCGGATCCAGATCTTTCGGCGACAAGCTTCGTTTTTTTAGGCGAATGCCTGGGGCCTTCATCGACCGCCAGTGTCAGTATTACACTGCCCTCTACGACTTTAGGCAGTATTGCCTGCTTTTGTTCTTCGTTGCCACCCAGGAGTACTGCTGACGCACCAACGAACGCAGATGCGAACAAAGGAGACGCCGTCAACTGTCGACCTACCTCCTCCAATATAACGCCAAACGTTAGGTATCCTAGACCCGAACCGCCATACTGTTCAGGTACCAAAATACCGGTCCAGCCCATGTCAATCATTGCTTGCCACGTGTCGGGCGTGAATTTACTCTCGATGCCACTATCCCGCATTTCGCGAAACTTTTGAACAGGAGACTGCTCGGTTACCCAGGATTTAGCCTGGTCCCTAATCATAGATTGTTCTTCCGTTAGTGCAGCCATCGTCGTTATCCCTTTTGAGTGTTCTCGGGAAGACCGAGGATGTTCTTGGAAATGATATTATTCTGGACTTCAAACGAGCCACCGTAAATAGAAATGGCTTTGCCCCACAGCCAGTCTTGAACGTTGTCGAGTTCTTCTTTAGTGTAGTTATCACCTTCCCAACCAACACCCTGGCTACCCATCAATTCCATGGTCAATTCAGCCTTACCCTGAGCAATTTTTGTTGCTGAGTTCTTCAGGATCGAAGCGGCAGCACTCACCTCTACCTTGCCCCGCGCTTCCGCAGTTATTCTGTTGACGGTTAGACCGTGTGCCTCGGAATCCATCAGGTGATCGATAAGCCGTACTCTTAAATCTCCATCTGCCAGCGCGCCGGAGTCATCTACACCGACATAGTCTTTGGCGATCTGCTGAAATGATGGTTTCTTGGTGCTTCCACCGGGACCTCTGGCCTGTGTCTGACTCTGACGCTCATGTTGCAACAGTCTTTTGACAACGCTCCAGCCTTCATTCAGCGGTCCAAGCAGGTCACTCTTTTCGGCCTGGGCATTATCAAAAAAGGTATCGCAAAATGGCGAGGCACCGGATATCAATCGAATGGGTTTTGTTGACACGCCATCTTGAGCCATAGGCAACATTACAAAACTGATGCCGTCGCGTTTCTTGGCGTTTGAATCTGTTCTCACTAAAGCACCACACCACTGAGAAATATCGGCACCGGATGTCCATGTCTTCTGACCGTTCAACTTATAGGTATCACCATCGTCTTCGGCTTTCGTAATAAGCGATGCGAGGTCTGACCCAGCGCCGGGTTCTGACAGGCCCAGGCACCAGCGGGTTTCACCGCTGGCCATACCGCGAAGGTGCTTGGCTTTCTGCTCATCGGTTCCGTATTCAAGTAGCGTTGGTCCAACCATCGTGACACCCATACCCGCCATGAGCGGTATCGGGTTAAAAGCGCCCATCTTCCCCATTTCCTGGCTAATAATTTTCGCCTCGGGATGACCAATACCGGCACCACCAAACTCTGCCGGCCAGGTCGGTGCGCCCCAACCTTTATCTGCGAGCCGCTGCCGCCAAAGTTCAAAGTCAGCTTTCATACTGTCGTCTGCCTCACCCTCCAGGCCCATGGCGCTTCCGACAAGTGTTTTGGGGAAGTTTCCCTCTAGCCAGGTCTTTGTTGAAGCTCGAAATTCCTCGAGCGCTACTTGCTTTGACATGCGTTTACCTTCCATCTCGTTATATTGAAGTGTACTAAGCGAATATTTAACCCTAATAATAGGCAAATCATCGCCTTGGCGCCATGGCCTTGCACCTGAACAGCTTGGTGAATCAGACATCATGGAAAAGACACCGCTTGTACAGTGAACGTACTTTCGCTACGGTCTATGCACCATCATAACGGAGACCAGATATGTGCACCTCTCACGACGTTGATAATAGTACTGAAAGTAATGACCCCAGAGACGGTTATCAACTTGATGGCAACTGGCCAGTCTATCCAGCCGACATGCAGTTTGAGATGGGCTCAGGTATCGCCGTCGACAAGCAAGGAATTGTCTATCTTTTCACCAGGGACCTCGAGCACTGGGCAACCCACCCACTCGCCATGAAAGACAAGATGGGTAAGAGCAGCATCTCCATGTTCACCCGCGAGGGTCAATACCTTGGTAAATGGGGACCCTCTGACGAGCAAGGCTTCGCCTTAGGCGCCCACACCCTTTATATAGAAAAAGATGGCATGTTCTGGACCACTGATCGCGATGGGCATACTGTCAAAAAATATACACCGGAAGGCGAATTGCTACTGACGCTAGGTACCTTTGGCGAATGGGGTAACGACGATTCTCATTTTAACGGTCCTACGGCCGTCCTGGTGCAGGAAAACGGCAATATTGTGGTCGCTGATGGATATTGGAACTCTCGACTGGTGTGGTACACCGCGGAGGGTGAATTTATTAAGTCGGTCGGTGGTTGGGGCCGAGGACCCGCGGAATTCAACACACCTCACGCAATGGCTCAGGATTCTAAAGGGAGGATTCTGGTGGCAGATCTCTGCGGCGGTAACTTTCATGATTACATGACCAAACCCGGGCAAATAGAAGCCCACCGCACCCAGGCCGATAATGACTGTGTCCATCGAATCCAACGCCTGACGCCAGATGGAGCATACATCGATGAATGGACTCACATTACGCCACTGAGCCTGGCGACCTATGGCGACAGAGTTTACGCAAGCGACAAAATGAGCGATCTAACGATCCTTCACGAAGACACTGGCGAGGTGCTTGGCCGGGTAGAGAAAATCGCCATCTATATCCATCAACTTGCCATGGATCAGCACGGGGACTTGTACACCGCGTCGGTTTACCCTGAACATGCCGGCGAACTAAGGGGCCCGAAGGGCCCGAGCCATAGACGATGGACCCGAGCATCCCTGGCGGCCTAGGCGCCCAACAAACGCTACATCTTTAACAGCTGTTTGCCAAAGTTTGCACCGGTAAACAGCCGTTTAAGTGTCGCTGGAATGTTATCGAACCCTTCCTGGATATCTTCCTTGTAAACCAGGTCGCCACTTGCAATCCAGCCTTTAAGCCGATCAAGTGCAACGGGGTACTCCCTTTCGTACCCGCTCAACAAAAAACCTTCAATGCGAGCCTGCCTGAACACGACATTAAAGTAATTCGCTGGCCCAGCTGGCAAGGACGATTGTTCATAACGTGAAATCCCACCGCAGATAACAACTCTTGCATGCGCTGCGATACGCGCAAGTACGTCGTTGAGAACAGGGCCACCGACATTGTCAAAAAATACATTTACGCCATTCGGACACTGTTCCTTCAATCCAGCCTTAACATTATCGTTTTTATAGTCGATGGCCGCGTCGAAGCCAAACTCATTAACGATTGCAGCACATTTATCCGGGCCACCTGCGGTACCAATGACCCTGCAACCATTGATTCTCGCAATCTGCCCGACCACAGAACCAACCGCACCGGCGGCTCCCGAGACAACCACAGTATCGCCCGGTTCCGGTTGGCCGATCCTAAGCAAGCCAAAATATGCGGTTAATCCCTGCGCGCCCAAAGGACCCAGATGGGCCGTCAGGAACTGATCATTGGGTAACTCCTGCAACGAGCGCCCAGGCAACGTCGCCAGTTCTTGCCAACCGAATGACCCCAACACTTTTTTACCAACCGGTAGACCCGGATCATTGCTTTCAACCACTTCGCCAATACCTCGGGCACCCATGACATCCCCAATCGCCGTGCCCGAGGAATAACCCGCAATAACTTCAATTTGTCCTTTTTGTGACGGCTCAAAACTTAGGCACTCTACTTTCACCCTGACCTCACCCTTACCGAGTGGCTCCACCTCCGCTTCATTGTATTTGAAATCGGTGAGTTCCAGCGCTCGCCCTCGTGGACTTGCAGCTACCAGCCATTGTCGATTTGTCGTCATGTTTTTTATCTCAGTTGACTAAGTTTTTAGTTTCACTCTATTAAAGATCAGTTTATCGACATCTCTCAGCCCGGTCGAGGCCGCTATCGCACCGGTCTCACTGAACAGTCATTCTCACTATTCACCCTCACTCTTCAGCCACACTTTTTAGCCACACTTCTCAGCCACACTTTTCAACCACACTTTTCAACCACGGGGGAATAGTTTACTGTACCAACCGGACGGTACAGCTATAGCCCGGAGAAGAACCAATGAGAAGCAACAACAAAAGAGACCAGATCCTGGAAGCAGCACTGCGGGTGGTGGAAGAAAAAGGCGCCAATCACCTGACCATAGACGCCGTCGCTGCCTGTGCCAATTTTTCCAAAGGCGGGGTTTTGTATCACTTTCCCTCAAAAAAAGCCCTACTAAGCGGCATGCTTGATTGCCTGATTGAGGCTAACGAAAAAAGAATAAACGCACTGGGGAACAGTGACAATATTCTTGCTGCGTATTTACACAAAGAAAACCAAATGACCGCAGCAGAACGTCGGGCATCACAGGCGCTGCTTGCCGCTGCGGCAGAAGACCCCGAACTTTTGATACCAGCGAAAGACTATATGAAGCGCCTGGTCAACGAAATTTCGCAAAGCAGTCAGAAACCCACAGAAGCACTCACATTACTCCTTGCCCGTGAAGGAATAAGATTTCTTGATATCCTGGAAATAAACCCAATGAGTTCGAAACAAACCCGAGAAGTCGTCGAACAGCTAAGTCAACGAGCACAGGAGGTTTAGCGTGAAGCGAATCGGCGGCCTTGCTCTGGTTTTTATGCTCATCGGTTGTTCGGATAGAACCCCTCCCGAACCCGTTTCACAAAATATCCGACCCGCAAAACTGATGACCGTAACGAGTCAGGTCGACGGTGTTAGGCACCAGTTCACAGCACGGCTTGAGGCCCTGCAATCGATTGATCTTTCGTTCGAGATCGGCGGCCCGCTGCACGAGATGCTCGTCAGGGAAGGTGAAAGCATCAAAACTGGTTCAATGATCGCTTCGCTTGATCCAACTGAATTCCAACTCGCTGTGCAGGAAGCTAAGGTCCAGCTTAAACTCGCTGTCCAGGACCTAACTCGCAAGCGCCAGGTACTGGCAGAAAACGGTATCGCTAAATCTGCGGTGGAAGACGCGCAATCCAACTACGAGCTTCAACGAGTCCGGCTGAACAAAGCGAAAGAACGACTGAGCGATACTCGAATATACGCTCCCTTTGGCGCTTACGTATCGCGACGATACTTTGATACTTTCGTCAACGTTACCCCGGGCGCGCCTATCGTAAAATTACATGACCTGACGCAGTTGCAGGTCATCATGAATATTCCGGAAAACCTGGTTGCCACAGCGGGCGCAGACGAAATATTTCGAGCCTGGGTAGAATTCTCCTTTGCCCCGGGAAGACAGTTTGAAATGTCCTACTATGAAAACCGGGGCGAAGCTGAATCACTTGCGCAGACCTATGAAGTGTCCTTCGTGATGGATAAACCGGAGGGGCTTAATCTACTGCCGGGCATGACTGCTTCGGCAACAATCGAAATGAAAAAAACGAACGACGCGTCGATCCTGCTGCCGTCCTCTTCACTGGTGCCTACCCCCGATAATAAACTTGCTGTCTGGATCTTTGATCCTGCCACTCAACTCGTGAGTCGCCGCGTGATCGAGTCCGGTGCTCCCACTCAAGCGGGTGTTCCGGTGACCGGGGGCCTTCAGACAGGGGAACAAATTGTGGTGGCTGGTAGCAGTCAACTTCAAGAAGGCATGCAGGTACGTCCCCTCTAATGATGAACTTAGCCCAATTCGTTATTAAGCGACCCATCTATGGCTGGATTCTGGCACTGGCTTGCCTGTTCGGTGGGATACACGGAATCGATAACATCGGACGTCTGGAAGACCCCGACTTCCCAATCAAGCACGCTTACATTATAACCACCTACCCTGGCGCATCGGCGGAAGAAGTCGAGCAGGAGGTCACTGACACAATAGAGAAGGCACTGCAGGAACTTCCCTCAGTGTTGACGCTAAAATCAAAGTCGGTGCCTGGACGATCCGAAATACAGGTCGAGCTACTCGAAGAATTTGGCAAAGGTGATATTCCGCAGGCTTATGATGAAATGCGGCGACGTGTCTCTGAAGCTCAGATGCGGTTACCACCCGGCGTTGATACCCCGCTCGTCGAGGACGACTTCGGGGATGTCTACGGCATCCTTTACGCCGTTAAAGCGCAAGGTTACTCGGACGCGGAGCTTCACGACATCGCAAAAGAGCTCTCCACCCAACTTAAGCTTGTACCTAACGTCGCCAAGGTCAGCACCAGTGGATTGCCGTTCGAGGCCATTTACATTGAAATTAATGAAGACAGACTCACCAGACTCGGGCTTTCTATCGATGACATTGCTGCGAAAATTCATCTCGAGAACCAAGTTGTCGGCGCTGGATCTGCACTGTTTGATGGCCGGCGCCTGAGAATTGCGCAACCTTCCACCATAGGAAGTGTCGAGGAACTCAAGGAAATGAAAATCGGCACCCCCGGCTCTACCGAGATGATCCGGCTGGGTGACGTGACGAGTATCACCCGAACTTCGCTTGAAGCACCTTTTGAAATCGTCCGGCTAAATGGTGAACAGGTATTCACTTTTTCTGTGTCAGTGACACCAGGTCAGAACGTTGTCGCAGTTGGCAAAGATATAGACCGAAAGGTTCAGCAAATTGCGGAACAGCTTCCAATTGGCATCATCATTGAACCCATTTACAAACAGCACACGGCAGTGGAACTCGCCATCACTAACTTTCTTAAGAACCTGGGGATCTCCGTACTCACCGTCATCATCGCGCTGAACCTCTTCATGGGCTGGCGAGCAGGGACGGTGGTCGGCGTTGTTCTATTTCTGACCGTCATGGGAACCATCGAAATCATGTGGATCATGGGGGTAGAGTTACAACGAATCTCGCTGGGCGCGCTCATGTTAGCGATGGGCATGCTGGTGGACAACGGCATTGTTATCGCTGAAGGCATGGTCGTCGGAGTCCGGCGCGGCTTGACCCCCCAGAATGCGGCTATCCAATCCGTCGCGCGAACCCAATATGCACTTCTCGGCGCCACTATTATTGGCATCCTGGCGTTCGCGCCGATTAGCCTGTCTGATGACAACAGCGGACACTTTTTAGTGTCCCTTTTCCAGGTGGTAGCAATCTCTTTAATGCTTTCCTGGTTGCTAGCGATCACCATCGTGCCACTGTTAGGCAATATTCTATTAACGTCGGTGTCACCGATCGCAGATGGAAACCTGTATCAAACCTGGTACTTCAAGGCCTATAAAAGCCTGATTAGTTTCGGGCTTCGCCGCGCATGGCTTTCGGCCGTCATCATCATCGCTATTACGAGCGCGTGCCTCTTTTCAATGAAGTTCGTAAAAACGAGTTTCTTCCCAACCAACAATACACCGCTATTTTTTGTTGATTATCGCTTGCCTGAGGGGACCGACATCATCACAACTTCGCGCGACTTAGTAGAACTGGAGTCAAAAATACTCCTGGTCGAAGGCGTCACGAAAACAGTGAGTTTCATCGGCCGAGGCTCGCCAAGGTTTACCTCGATGACTCAACCAGAACAACCAAATCCTGCCTACGCTCGGCTCGTGATTGAATCAGCGGACGTCAGGAATTTAAATGAACAGATGAACGCCGTAAAAAAACTGTTTGTAGATAACCGGCCCGATGCGGAAGTGATGGTTACTCGAGCTCAGTTTTCCCCTGGCAGTACCTCTAAAATTGAAATACGCTATTCTGGCCCGGACATCACCGTTTTAAGGCAACTCGCTGAACAGACACTCGCTGTTTACCTTGACCACAACCTGATCGATAGGAAGACCGACTGGAGGGCCCAATCACTGCAACTGGCCCCTCAATTCAATGAAGCCAATGCGAGGCTCGCTGGAATAACCAGAAATGACCTTGCGAAGTCCCTCGCCTACAACACTCATGGTATCCAAATCGGGTTAATTCGAGACAGTGACAAGCTCGTCCCTATTATCGCTCGCGCGCCTGATGCCGAACGAATTGATTTGCGCGGACTGCAGACCCGCCAGGTCTGGAGCGCCACCCAACGCGAGTTTATTCCTATCACCCAGGTGGTCAGTGAATTCCGTTTAGAACCAGAGAACACCACCATCTTTCGTCGCAATCAAATCAGAACGATTACCGCGCAGGCAAACCCTCCAGAAGGCCACAACGTCAATTTGTTCTTCCAAACGGTAAAACAAGACGTGGAAGCCCTCAAACTGCCACCGGGCTATACCAGAGAATGGGGAGGTGAGTTCGAAAACGACAAAATGGCTAACGAGTCACTCGGGGAACGTATGCCAACGGCTTTTGCGCTGATGTTCTTTATCACCGTTCTTATGTTCGGCGCGCTTAAGCAACCCATCGTTATCTGGCTAACAGTACCCATGACGCTGTGCGGCGTCGCTGTAGGCCTATTAGTGACTGATCTGCCGCTGACGTTTCCTTCAATGCTAGGGATTTTAAGTCTTTCCGGCATGTTGATTAAAAACTGTATCGTGCTGGTCGATGAGATCGATAAACGCTTGGCTGAGGACAATCCCACGTTAGAGACCATGATATCGGCAAGCCTAAGTCGCCTTCGACCCGTGATGCTCGCAGCACTGACCACTATTTTCGGCATGTCTCCGCTGTTAACAGATGCTTTTTTCAGGGAAATGGCGGTGTGTGTTATGAGTGGCTTGATGTTTGCAACGTTACTGACGCTGATCGCTGTGCCAGTATTTTATCGAATAGCGCTGGGTTCTAGAATCCGAGCGGCCTAAAGAGACACGGCATTCAAGAGAGACTGCACTAAAGAGAAACAGCACTAAAGAGAAACAGCACTACCTGATTCGGTTTGCGGGTTTCCGGCAATTCTTGCCAGCCACATCTCTCTCGCTTCAGAAAAATCCCAGGGATAGGCACGG
>JABIVN010000130.1 GCA_018667205.1 Gammaproteobacteria bacterium
CAAGGAAGAGTCGGCTTACTACGAGTCTCTCCATGAAACGCCCTTGATCGCCAACACGATTGCCCGGAAGAAACTGTTCGAAATGAACCGTACGATCTCTGATACGGCTGAGTACGGTTGCTACCTGTTTAACCATGCCTGCTTCCCGTTATTACAGGATTTCATGAAGCACCAAGACGCCGATGTCATTGGTCGGGGTCTTGGCTTGAACGACGATAGTGTCGATAATCAACGACTGATTGAAGTCAATGCAGAGATCAGAAGCCATAGCGTAGAGCAGATAGGGCAGGTATTGCGTGGCTACATGGGGTCGATGCAACGTATCGTCTAAAGGTCAGAGTCGCTACCGAATGATTCGGTTTTCGCAATGTGATGTCAGGGTCAGCGAGCAGTTTTCGCTGACTTCACTCAGCTGGCATATTGAAGCAGGTCAAACTTGGGTTGTTGTGGGGTCTAATGGTTCAGGAAAATCAGCCCTTGGCGCGGCGCTGACGGGGGAATTTCCTGTTACCAGGGGTGAGTTTGAGTCCGAGTCACGGGTTGCAGTAGTTTCCCTTGAAGAACAATCACAGCTTATAGCGCGGGAACGCCAGCGCGATGAGAGTCACTTGACCGACGAGGTTGACGACGGGACCCCTGTGCATGAGATGTTGTCAGAAGATTCGAAAGATCCCGTACTACTGGGTCGGTTGATTGAATCTTTGGGCATGGAGCCACTTCTGGATCGCGGCTTCCGGAAACTATCGACAGGTGAGACCAGAAAAGTTCTGCTGGTTAGGGCGCTGACCAGCCAGCCAAGGGTGCTGGTTCTGGATGAACCCTTTGAAGGTTTGGATATCCAGACCGTGCCAAAGGTTCGTGAGATTCTTGAGTCACTATCCGGGGATTTAGCGCTGGTGCTTTGCCTGAATCGCATCGAAGAAGTGCCAGACTTTACGACCCACGCAATCCGCCTGGAACATGGCCGAATTGCACAGCGGTTTGATTGTGACAGTGGGCAGGATGCCCGGTCGTTACTCACCCAAATCAGCCAGATACGCTCTCGCGATTTGACCCTACCTCCAGCTGAGCTTTCGTCGGAAATACCGTTGAACGAAGATGGGTCTCTGGTGAGGCTGGTTGATGCGCGTGTTGCCTACACCGACAATGTTGTCTTTAAAGACCTGAACTGGACAATTCGGCCAGGCGAACACTGGCAGGTTAAAGGGCCAAACGGTAGCGGTAAAACTTGCCTGTTGGGGCTGGTGACGGGCGATCACCCACAATGCTATGTAAACGACCTCAGGCTATTCGGTCGAAAGCGGGGTCAGGGAGAGACCATCTGGCAGCTCAAGGCGCACATGGGATTTGTTTCCACTTCGCTGCATTGGGACTACCGCCTGAGCGTCGGTGTGCGAAATGTGATTGTCTCCGGTTTTTACGATTCTATTGGCCTTTACCAAAAGGCAACCGATCGGCAGCTTGGTATCGCCGATGACTGGCTGGCACTGCTTGGATTACAGAACAAGGCAACAGTCTCTTTTTCTAAATTGTCCTACGGTGAGCAGCGGGTCCTGTTGATTGCGCGGGCCATGGTGAAGCATCCACCACTTCTATTGCTGGACGAGCCGTGTCTGGGGCTTGACGACGCCAACCGGCAACTCGTTCTGGCGCTGACTGAACGAATCTGCGATGAAGGCAATACGACACTGGTCTACGTTACTCATCACGATGAAGACACGATTAGAAACATCAGCAATGAACTGGTGCTTGGATAAGCTGTGACAATCCCGCTACGTTTGTTCGCTATTCAACCTCAATATTATCCAGGGAGAAAAAGATGGGCGTACTGAAGAATCAAAACGCATTTATTACCGGCGGCGGCAGTGGTATAGGCCTTGCCTGTGCCAAAGCCTTTGCCGCAGACGGCGCCAACGTTCTAATTATGGGGCGAAGCGAACAGAAGCTTAAAAAAGCGGCTATTGAACTGGAAGGCGTCCCCGGTGCTGGAACCATTAACATTTATGTGGGTAACGTAGCGCAAGAGAAGGATGTGGAAGCCGCCGTTGCGATCGCAAGTATGGGAGGTTCTTTGGACATCGCTGTGGCCAATGCGGGTACTGGTGGTCTGTCGCCGATTATGGCGACAGATGCTGCTAGCTGGGATGAGATTATGCAGACCAACTTGAACGGTACTTTTTACACGGTTAAGCACGCAGGCCGGGCAATGGCGAAATCAGGTGGCGGTGCAATTTGTGCCATCTCATCAATCGCGGGCGTCAGAACTCATCGTTTCATGGGGCCTTACTGTGTCAGTAAAGCCGGTATCGATATGCTCGTTAAAAACTCAGCCGATGAACTTGGTAGCGTCAACATTCGGGTAAACAGCGTCTGCCCCGGGTTAGTAGACACGGAGTTGGCATCGGGGCTAATCAATACCGAGGAGGTGCTGAACGATTATCTGGATTGCATGCCAATCAGTCGCCATGGGGTCGTCGAGGACATTAGTAACTCAGTACGTTTTTTGTGCGGCCCTGAATCTTCCTGGATCACCGGCGTGGTACTTAGCGTTGATGGTGGACATCACCTTAGAAGAGGGCCCAATGTAGAACCGTTCTCTAGGGCTCTATTTGGCGACGATATAACAGAGGGCAGGTTTACCTAGGCAGAAGTAACCTTTTCTATTGACACCATGCAGGTTAGCGCAGAAGGACCCTGAGCGAGCGCTGAGGTTCCAATGTCTTGGGTGACCGCATTTGGATTACCGTTTCTGCAAACGCCATCTTCATCGGGATCCCACCAGGCGCCAGTAGCAATGCTGAGGATGCTTGTCATGATGTTGTCGTCAAGTTGGATTGCTGCGTAAAAGGCACCTCTTTCGTTAAATACTCGCACTTTATCGCCAGTGGCGAATCTCGAGGCAGCAGCGTCAATTGGGTTAAGACTAATTGGTGCTAGTCCGGAGATCTTTTCTGACTGACTTGTTTCACCGTGATAAAGCTGGCTATGGAGCCTGCTTTCGGGCTGGTGGCTGATCAGGTGAAAAGGATGGGCGCCGTTGCCCCCCAACCATTCCCCTGGTTCGAGCCAAACCGGATGTCCCATTGCTCGATTGCTAATCATAATTCGACCATCAGCGGTCGCCAGCTTATGCTTGTCTGGGTCTTTTCTGAACTGACTAAACAAATTATGCGGGGCCGGTGTTCGAAATTCGTGAATGCCATCTGCCCAAAAGGTTTCGAAGTCGGGCATATCTGGATTGGCCGCAGCTGTGGCCTGATAGATTGAACGAAGCCATTCATCTTCGGACTTCCCCTCGGTAAATGTGTCGGGGTCTCCGAGCCTTTCGGCGAGTTGAGAAAAAATTTCATAGTCGGTCAACGAGCCTGCGAGTGGTGGCAAAGCCTGCTTCATTGCCACCAGTATGTCTTCGTTGGGAGCGCCGCCTATATCGTTTCTTTCAAGAAATGATGCTGATGGCAGCACGATATCAGCATGAAGTGCTGTGCTGTTCCACACGAGTTCGTGGCAGATCACTGTTTCAGGGCGCTGCCATGCTGCTTTTAATCGGTTTAGGTCCTGGTGGTGATGGAACGGGTTTCCGCCGGCCCAGTAGATAAGGCGGATGTCTGGATAAAGGTGTTCAGCATTGTCGTATCGGTAGGTCTGCCCGGGGCGCTCTAGCATCTCGGTTAGCCGTGCGACGGGTATGCGACTATCTACCGGGTTGGGCGGTCTTGGAAAGTGCCCTAAATACTTCCCAGCAATATTCTTACCTACTTTGTTTTCGACACCATAGCCAAGGCCAATGCCGGTTCCCGGTAAGCCGATCTGCCCTAGCATGGCGGCCAGCGTGATGCCCATCCAGTAGGGTTGCTCACCATGTTGATGTCGTGACAGAGACCAGGCCATGGAAATCATGGTTTTCGATTTTGCCATGTGATGAGCAAGTGTTGTAATTTTGTGAGAAGGTATTCCCGTGATGGTTGAGGCCCATTCCGGGGTCTTTGGCTGGTGGTCGCTAAGGCCTGTCAGGTATCTCTCAAATTCATCGAAACCTGAGCAGTAGCGTTCGAGAAACGCCTTGTTGTGAAGGTTATTCGTATAGAGCTCGAAAGCCAGCCCTAGCATCAGAGCAACATCGGTACCTGGGCGGATCGGGATCCAGTCTGATCCCAGGCCAATGGCATTGTCTGATCGAATAGGACTGATATTGACGAAATTAACCCCGGCAGATTTTGCCCTGTGCATATAGTCCCGTTGGACATGTTTACCCATGCCACCATTGGTTATCTGGCTGTTGCGAAGCGGCATGCCGCCAAAACAAACCATGAGTTCACAGTGATCAACGATTTCTGGCCAGCTCGTCGGAGCCTTCAGTAATCCTTCGTATCGACCAATGACATGAGGCAGGATGACCTCTGCTGCAGCAAAGCTGTATGTGTTTATTGATTCTGTATAGCCGCCGAGGCAGGACAGGAACCGATGTAGTTGGCTTAATGCGTGATGAAAGCGACCGGCGCTGGCCCAGCCGTAACTGCCTGCATAGATAGCATCGTTGCCGTAGACATTTTTTACTCGTTTAAGTTCAGCGGCCACCAGGTCAAATGCTTCGTCCCACGTGATACTGACGAATTCGTCGTCGCCGCGAAAGGACGATTTGTTACCTTCAAGGAAACCTTTTCGTACGGAAGGCTGTAATACGCGATGAGCGTAATTGCCTTTAATCAGGTTTTTGCCAATGGGGCTTGGGTCGGGGTCTTCGGGAACAGGGGAAACATCTTTGAGAACCCCGTTCTCGACATGAAAGTCGTATAAACCCCAATGAGTGAGGCTTCGCGTAATCACAACGTAATGATAATGCCAACAAGCGTTGCGCTTGTGCAGGTGGCAATGGTTCCTGCGATAATGGACTTTAATCCCATATCCATAATTTCAACTTTTCGCTCGGGAACCATAGTGACCAATCCCGTGATCATGATGCCCAGACTAACAAAATTTGCGAAGCCACACAGGGCGTAAGTCATGATGATACGGGTACGTTCGCTCAGTTCTTCTACAGGTATCTGTCCGAACCTGACATAGGCAACGAACTCGGTTAGCACAACCTTTGTACCCATTAATTGACCGGTAATAAACGCTTCGTTCCAGGGTATGCCCATCATCATTGTCAGCGGCGCCATTAATACGCCAAGAATTCTCTCTAGCGTAATGGCTTCGCCATAGACATCAGGAAACATCCCAAGCGTGGCATTTACCAGATATACCAAGGCGACGATGACGATGATCATGGCGATGATATTGAGTAACAACTGTAACCCGTTCATGGTGCCGGTAGAGATTGCGTCCATGAGGTTCTCAGCGCCCTTATCGATTGCCCCGTCGCCGGATGTGACAGGGGAGCGGTCGGGAACCAGCAGATGGGCAATGTAAACAACACCCGGTAGAGTAATGAGCGAGCAGCTAATTAAATGGCCGATTGCGTCGGGGATAATAGTGCTAATGACTGCGGCTTCAAGCACCAGCATCGTGCCTGCGATGGTTGCCATGCCTGCTGTCATTACGGCAAACATTTCGCCATGGCTCAGTCGTGATAGGTAGGGTTTGATCAGAAGCGGTGACTCGATCATGCCAAGAAATGCGTTAGCTGAAATACTAAGGCCGAGTGCTCCACCAATCTCGAGCGTCTTTTCGAGAATTAGCGAGAAGCCTCTCATGATCAGCGGAAGCACCTTCCAGTACATGAGAATTGCCGAAATAACGCTGATAACAATCACCAGGGGCATTGCCTGAAATGCAAGGATGAAACCACCGCCTGGCGTTGTCTCTTCGAAAGGCAGTTGCCCGCCACCTAGATAACCAAAGATAAAGGTCGTCCCCTCTCGAGTAGCGGCCTGTAGCACGGCGATCCCTTTATTCAGTGCGACAAACAGGTTTTGGGAAGCCGGTAATTTAAGCAGTAATACTGCAAAAAAAAGTTGTAAAAGCAGGCTTTTGATGACGATTGGGAAATAAACTTCCCGACGATTTTCACTGAACAGATAACATAGACCGATTAATGTCATTAGGCCGACAAGACTTTGTGCTAGTAGCATAGAAAGTGTTCGCGTGTTTTCCCCAGCGCGCAAACTTACCACGTGTGGCCCTTCAATTCCTCACCTAAAGGGCGCCGCTATTTAAAGGGGTCGGGGGGAGTTATATTTAAAGGGGTCGGAGGGAGTTAAAGAATCCTTATTTAAAGGGGTCGGAGGGAGTTAAAGAATCCTGGTAGACGAAAAAGGAACCACGCTGATCGGTAAGATAACGTCCTCCGTCCCCTTTAGACTTCTTACGGCCCCTTTAAGTGGGGGTTTGAGGGCCTTTGTAGGACGGCGTGCTGAAAGCGGAGGGGGAACTCTAAAAGTTATCCTTATAGTTTGGCTCTGATAAGGTCTTCCAGGCCATCAATAAAGCGTTCATGATCATTTGAACTAGGTACTAATTGAATTTTCTCACCCCCATGGTCTTCAAAAATCCCTTGGTACTCATGGCCTATTTCGATCACGGTCTCTAGACAATCTGCGACAAAAGCCGGGCTGAATGCGAGTAGTTTTTTCGCGCCCTTGCGACCTTGTTCCTCTACGACCTTGTCAGAAAAAGGAGTAAGCCACTTTTTGTCTAAGCGAGACTGAAAACAGACCGTGTAGTCTTCTTCTTTTAGACCTAACTTGTCAGCAATAAGACGCGTTGTGGCATAGCTTGTTGCCTTGTAGCACAGACTGTTAGCCGCGTTAATTTCAGTTTCACAGGGGAAATCACTACAAAGGTCTTCTCCTTCATAGATCTTATCGACGTGTCTTTGGGGTAGTCCATGATACGAAAATAAAATGTGGTCGTAGTCTTTTAAGTTAAAAGCTTTTGAACGCTCAACAATAGAATCTATGTAGCCGGCATTATCCCAGAACTGATTTACGATACTAATCTCCGGGGTCGCCCACCACTTACTCATTATTTTCATGGCCAGCGCAATGGCGGAGCCACTTGATGCACTTGCATATTGTGGAAACAAAGGCAGAATAATTACATGGTCGTAGTGAAGTGCACGGATTTCTTCCATTATCTCGGCCATGGACGGGTTTTGGTAACGCATTGCCATATAGACATCAACATTTGATGATGCAAAACGCGTTTTAAGCTTTTCCTGAACCTTTTTGGTGTGCACTAATAACGGTGACTGGCCCTTTCCCAGTTCCCAGAGCGCTTTATAAATCTTAGCTGATTTTGGTGCCCTAAATGGGACGATAATACCATTCACTAGTAACTTCCTGGCCAGCCACGGTAAATCAATCACTCTTGGATCATTTAGAAACTCGCCTAAGTAGCGCCTAACGTCACTGGTTTTTGGGCTATCGGGCGTGCCTAATTGGATCAGTAGAACGGCTGTCTTTTTCATTTTTTTAAAGCTTTCCTTGTAAGCAAGTAGTTTCGCGCAAAGATATCACAATTGTCTTTTTGAAATGGCTGCGTGCTTTAAGTTCAGCCTCGATTGATGCTCCATGTATATCTTTCCTCCGCGTTCCGAAGTTTGCTCGTTATTACGCTGCAA
Source organism: Gammaproteobacteria bacterium (assembly GCA_018667205.1). Taxonomy (GTDB): domain Bacteria; phylum Pseudomonadota; class Gammaproteobacteria; order Pseudomonadales; family Azotimanducaceae; genus UBA9659. The sequence continues at coordinate 7,565 of JABIVN010000130.1, forward strand.
GCGGTAAAAGAGACTAAGCCGGTATCTTGTGACCGACGGCATAGCGTCTTGTGTCCGTAATAAGATACCCGCGGTTCTTGCCGTAAAGACAGTGGTGAAGTTGTGCGCCGTGAGTGTTTTCTCTGCTCTTAGTAGGGCAAGCTGGCGTAGTTTTAGTGTAAAAAAGTTCCTGATCACAGAGCCCTGTGCAAGAACTTCTGCTTTGTTCGGGAAGCAATTGAAGGCGCTTGTCTGGAGCTCATTTTCTTAGCACCTATGGTCATTGACACGGGTAACTGCGTTCTTCTAAAGCAGAAGCAGTTGTTGTGAGCCAATAGTTGATGGCCGGCGTATAAATTAGTGTTTTACATCAATGAAGATTAAATCATTGTAAATCAGGTCTGACGAGCCAAGCTTAGACCGAAAGAAAGGTTCCGAGGCGGCGGATAATGAATGAATTGGATCGGAGCAAAATGACAAATAATACAGAAACCTTAAACGACGACGAGGCGAGTCTGGTA
>JABIVN010000131.1 GCA_018667205.1 Gammaproteobacteria bacterium
GGCGGAAGGTGAAATTGCCTTTCGTTTAAAACGTGATCTGATCGGTCCCGGCATCAGCAATGCCGACGTACTTGCGGCCACGGAATGCGTTATGCCCTGTTTTGAGGTGGTGGATTCACGCATCGAAAACTGGAATATCAAAATTCAGGATACGGTCGCAGACAATGCATCCTGTGGCCTGTTCGTGCTCAACGAAGATGCTGCGGTTGATCCCCGTGATATAGATCTTGCCACCTGCGGCATGGTGGTGACCAAAAATGGATCCCTGTTGAGTACTGGTGCCGGTGCCGCGGCTCTGGGCAGCCCTGTTAACTGTGTGGCCTGGTTGGCCAATACACTGGGTCGCTTCGACATACCCCTGAAAGCGGGGGAGATCATTCTCTCCGGCTCTCTGGTGCCGTTAGAACCTGTTGTCCCCGGCGACGAGATGACAGTCAGTGTCGGTGGCATGGGCCGTTGCTCTGTTAAATTTACCTGAATTAGAGATTTGAAGAGAATTCTATGAGAACACTAGACCAAAAAACCATTGAGATGTTGTCTGAGCGTCTTGAGAACGCAGAACTGCAGAGGCACGAAGTGCTGAAGATCACCGATGAATTTCCCGATATGACCTTCACTGACGCCACCGATATTCAGTGGGAGACCCGTCGCAGGAAAGAGGCCCGGGGCAATAAAATAATCGGTATGAAAATGGGCCTGACCTCGTGGGCAAAAATGAGGCAAATGGAAGTAGAAAAGCCCTGTTATGGATTTTTGGCGGACTATTTTAGCGTACCGGAAGGCGGCCAAATCCCCATCAGTGAACTGATTCACCCCAAGGTAGAAGCGGAATTTGCCTTCGTAACCAATAAGCCCCTCAGTGGTGACAGTGTAACGGTTGAGGAGGTGTTGGATGCGACGGAGCTTGTCGTTCCCGCCGTGGAAATTATTGATTCTCGCTACAAGGATTTCAAATTTGATCTAATTAGCGTAATGGCGGATAACTCGTCCTCTACTCGCTTTGTTATCGGTGGGAGAGCCGCCAGACCGGAGGAGTTTGACTGGAGCACTCGCGGTGTCGTGATGAGCAAAAATGGTGAAGTGGTAGAGCTGGGCGCGGGCGCAGCGGTGCTGGATCACCCAGCAGCCAGCGTGGCGATGCTTGCCTCTATGTTGTCCGAGCGCGATGAAATTATTCCCGCCGGCACCTTCATTATGACCGGTGGTATTACCGCTGCGGTGTTGGTTGAGGCGGGCGATTCCATTGTGGTGCGCTACCAAGACATGGGCGATGTTTCCATGAAGTTTGTCTAGCGTGTCAATTTTTTAGTGAGCGGAGAAGGGTGAAATGGGTAATAAGTTGAGGGCCGCCATTATTGGTCCGGGAAATATTGGTACCGATCTATTGATGAAGGCTATGCGAAGCGACTGGATTGAACCAGTCTGGATGGTTGGCATAGAGGAGTCAGAGGGAATTAAACGTGCCAGGGATTTTGGTATGAAAACCTCTGTCTCCGGAGTTGATGGCTTGTTGCCGCACGTGCAAGAGGATGATATTCGAATCGCCTTTGATGCCACCTCGGCTTATGTGCATGCAGAAAATAGCCGCAAGCTCAATGCGTTGGGTATCATAATGATCGATCTTACCCCCGCGGCGATAGGCCCTTTTTGCATTCCACCGGTCAATCTTAAATCACACGCGAAAGCGGTGGAAATGAACGTCAACATGGTGACCTGTGGCGGGCAGGCGACCATCCCCATGGTTGCTGCCGTGTCCCGGGTGCAAGCGGTTGACTACGGAGAAATTATTGCCACAGTCGCATCGAAGTCGGTAGGTCCCGGCACCCGTATGAACATCGATGAATTTACTCGTACTACCGCAGCGGGTGTGGAGCGTGTGGGCGGCGCAAAAGAAGGTAAGGCCATTATTGTGATCAACCCTGCGGAACCGCCTCTGATTATGCGCGATACCGTTCACTGTCTCACCGAATCGGAGCCCGATCAGGAGGCCATTACTCACTCAATTCACCAAATGGTTGCTGAAGTCCAGAAATATGTTCCCGGGTATAAACTGGTGAATGGCCCGGTCTTTGATGGCAAGCGGGTTTCGGTCTTTCTGGAAGTTGAAGGCCTGGGAGATTATTTACCGAAGTATGCCGGTAACCTGGATATTATGACAGCAGCGGCGCTACGCACCGCGGAAATGTTTGCTGAGGAAGCCGCCAACGGGAAGATAACTTTACCATTGATAGCTTGAATTTGAGGATAAAAAATGAATTTAAAGAATGCGAAAGTCACGCTGCACGATATGAGTTTGCGCGATGGCATGCACGCCAAGATGCACCAGATTTCATTGGATGAGATGGTCAGTGTAGCCACCGGGTTGGATGAGGCGGGAATGCCTCTGATTGAGGTAACCCACGGTGACGGTCTCGGTGGAACTTCCTTAAACTATGGTTTTCCGGCGCACAGTGATGAGGAGTATCTGCGGGCTGTGATACCCGTTATGAAGAATGCCAAAGTGTCCGCCTTACTGCTCCCTGGAATTGGTACGGTTGACCACCTGCGTATGGCCCATGATTGTGGCGTCACCACTATCAGGGTGGCCACGCATTGTACTGAAGCCGATGTGTCGCAACAGCACATCACTCTGGCTGCCGAAATGGGTATGGACACGGTGGGTTTCCTGATGATGGCGCACATGATTTCGGCGGAAGAGATATTACAACAGGCTCTATTGATGGAGTCCTACGGCGCCAATTGCCTGTATTGCACCGATTCGGCTGGCTATATGCTGCCGGATGAAGTGACGGAAAAAATCGGCCTGTTGCGGGCAGGCGTTAAACCGGAGACTGAGATTGGTTTTCACGGCCATCACAACCTGGGTATGGGCATCGCAAACTCGCTTGCCGCAGTCGAGGCAGGCGCGAGTCGAATCGACGGTTCCGTGGCGGGTCTGGGCGCGGGTGCAGGCAATACACCCTTGGAAGTTCTTGTGGCGGTGCTAGACCGTATGGACGCTGAAACCGGTATCGATCTGTTCAAAATTATGGATGTTGCCGAGGACCTGGTCGTGCCCATGATGGACCAACCTATCCGCCTGGACAGGGATGCACTCACCCTGGGTTACGCCGGTGTGTACAGTTCCTTTTTGCTGTTTGCACAGCGAGCCGAGAAAAAATACGGCGTGTCTGCGCGGGATCTCCTCGTTGAGTTGGGCCGCAGAAGAACTGTTGGTGGCCAGGAAGACATGATTGAAGACCTGGCCCTGACAATGTCTAAAGATCGAGCTGCCCTTGAGCTTGCCTGAGCAAGTTGAGTCAGGAGGATACAAACCTATGTCAGAATCTGTTGATGTAAAGTTTTTCTTTAATTTCCGCAGTCCTTATTGCTACATCGTATCCAAGTTACTGCCGAGTATTTTTGATGACTACGATGTCAATCTGGTATGGCGGCCTCTAGGGGGTTGGGGCGGCCGCTCACCACCGGAGCGCGCCAAGGTAAAAATTCCCCTGGTGCGCCAGGATATGGCGAGAATCACTCGCAAGATGGGTATTCCCATGAATCCACCGCCGCCTGCAACCGAGCCCACAAAAGCTGCAGCGGGCTCCTTGCTGGCCGAGGAAAAAGGTGTGTTGCGACGATACATTGTCGCAATGATGACGGCTGAGTGGGCTCAGGGGCAGGACATTGGTGAAGAGTCGGTCATTCTGGGCGTAGGCGAGACTCTCGGTCTGGATCGGTCGGAGCTTGCGGTGGCGCTGAATGCGCCTGAGCGTCTGAACCAGTTGTCACAATTCGGTGATGAAGCAAAATTACTGGGTGTTATTGGTGTACCTGCCTTCGTAGTAGGCGAAGAGATTTTTTGGGGCAGTGATAGAGTCGAGTACCTGAGGGAGCATCTGCGTGAACTCAGGCTTTCCGTGTATTAAATTTCGTTATTGCTGCACTCGTAGCCCAAAATGGGCTACCTATGGTATGCCCGCGTGGTCAGGAAACTTATTTGGATTTAGCCCGCTGCCCCGAAAACACACTTAAATTTGGATTGCGTGCTGGCAGTCTCAATACTTTAACATTGTTAGATCCGATAAGTTTCCATGAATGAAATAATTGATCAAATTAACGTCGCGTTACTGCCCAGTGCGTTCATTATTTTAATGGGTGTTTTACTCCGCCATTGGCAACCGACTGGGTTAACCCTGGTGGAAACACGACGAGTCATCAGCACATTGGTGTTAAATCTCTTCTACCCCTCACTTATTCTTTCCGTTATTCCCAATGTTACTTTGACCGGTGACATCTTCAGTGCTCCGTTGGCTTCACATTTTGGCATTGCTGTTGGCATGCTTGTCTGCTGGGCCTTTTACCCCTGGTTGAAGCGACGAGGTTGGGGTAAACCTGAACTCGGCGCGTTGATGCTGGTTTGTGGCTTGGGAAATATAATTTCATTGGGTATTCCACTGTTACAGGCCCTCCAGGGCGAAGACGCGGCTCGCTTTGCTATTTATATCGACATTATGGCCGCGACACCTATGTTTTGGCTTGTAGGTTTGTGGATCGCCATTGAGTGGGGTGATAATAATGAACAAAAACAAACGCCTTTAAGGTTTTTAAAATCCCTGCTCAGCTTGCCACCCATTTGGGCCTTTGCCTTTGCAATATTGATGAATGTTTTCGGCATTAGTTTGCCTGCTTTTCTGCAGAAAGGAACAGCTATGTTAGGCAGCGTCACCATGTCAGGTATGCTCCTGGTGGTCGGTATGTCCTTATCATTTGGAAGCCTAAGGCAACATAAAGAAATAGCAGTTCTGGCCTCTTTAATTAAGTTGCTTCTTGTACCCGCCGTTGTCTACATCGCGGCGACTACAATCATGACCGATGCCAAAACGATTCAGGCAACGGTATTGATGGCCGCGACGCCTTCTATGATGGCAACAATGATTTTGAGTGAACGATACGGGTTAAATACAGAACTGCTGTCTACAGTGTTAGTGGCAAGCACGGCATTGTTTTTTGTGACATTGCCCATCTGGTTATTCATTTTGGGTTAGCGTTCTGCGACGACAATGTTTGTTTCCTTGGCTTCCAGAAAATAAACGGGCGTCATTATCCGCTCCGTGGGTCTAGTCTTTTGAGAACCCTAACATTTGGTGCTGTTGTATTCATAGAAGGGACTGCGAAATTTATTTCCTGGTTGGCAACGTGCGTAATTTGATGAACGCAGCATCGTTCTTGCACCAGTCGGTGAAGTCGCTGCAATTTTTACAGCAGCGTCAATTATAAAGCGCGCAGTCGTTTGGCTGTGGATTACACTGTCGTTTCGACAACGTGGTAAGTTATTGGCACCAACCACTACGGCCCTAACAAAAGCAAGCAGGAACGACCGCCGTCCCGGCGGCGCCTGTTGCGGGCGTTAATAGAATCTAGTTCAGTCTGATTTCCAGTTAGATAAATGGACATCAGTTTTAAAGTAAACACTATGCAGGGAGCGAAAATGAATACAGTCTTTCCTTACAAGAAAAAGTTCAAAACTATCCAGGGTCTTGAGATGGCCTATGTTGATGAAGGCAGTGGTGACCCTATTGTGTTTTTGCATGGGAACCCGACCTCGTCTTACTTATGGCGAAATATTATGCCGTATTTTGAAGGGCTGGGGCGGCTTATCGCACCCGACCTTATTGGTATGGGGGATTCTGAAAAGCTTCCGGAGAGTGGTGTTGGTCGGTATACCTTTGTTGAGCATCGCGAGTACCTTTTTGCATTGTTTGATGAGCTAGGTATTGATAAAAATGTAACCTTGGTCATTCATGATTGGGGGTCAGCGCTTGGATTTCATTGGGCGCACACTCATCATGAGGTGGTAAAAGCCATTGCCTTTATGGAAGCAATTATTACGCCTATACCGAAATGGGAGCTATTCCCGGCAGATGCTCTTCCATTTTTTCAGGGTTTTCGCTCGGAAGCCGGAGAAAAAATGATCTTGGATGATAATATGTTTGTAGAACAGATTCTGCCGGCGATGGTGCTCAGAACTTTATCCAATGAAGAAATGGACGTTTATCGAAAACCGTTTCTGCACGCTGGCGAGGATCGCCGACCGACGTTGACATTTCCACGGGAGTTACCAATCGAAGGAGAGCCAAAACAAGTAGTCGATACAGTTTCAGCTTACGCGGATTGGTTGTCTGAGACACAGATACCGAAGTTTTTTGTCAATGCAGAGCCTGGCACGCTCTCTGGCCAATCGCGCAGCTTTATTCGAACGTTGCCCAATTTGACTGAGATAACGGTACAGGGTTACCACTATATCCAAGAAGATGCGCCTGACGAAATTGGAGAAAGGATTTCGGAATGGCTAGCCAAGCTTTAGGCCAAATATGGTATTGGCAGCAACCAGTCCGGGTCACTTGATGGTGCCGGCGCACCTCGGAATTTTTTTTGCGCATATTGAATCCCCAGCGCTACTGTCCGCCAGGCAACGTCGGGACAAGTTTCTGGCCGAGAATCCGCCGATATCGCGTAGGGAAGTGTGCTCGATCATTGGTAGCGACAACACGTCCGGAATCGCTGGTGTCTATCGGTATGCCAAGAGTTATACATTGAAGAACGGCAAGTTGAAGAAAAGCTGGTACTGGGAAGCTACCTGGCCAGTTGGTAACAGTCGGCAAGATCACAATGCGTTCGTAGTGAACGAATATGGCGAGCCTAAAGCAAGAGACTTAGCGATCTCTGCTCGTAGTAGGGCGCTAGAAGAGATCAGGGGTGTGTACTGGGCATCCGCAAGAGGCCTTGCTTAGAATAGACCGTTTTCCTAATCAATCGACGCCGCGACAAATCACCATGCTGGCCTCCCGAAAATAAGCGGGTGTAAATTACCGTTCAGTGGCCTTAAGTAGTTGAAATAAGTAGCAATCATCCCCGAGTTTCCAGCCAGATACTGTTTTCGTCTTTTTGAGTCCTCGGGTTGTCGCCTCCCTAAGCACTTGCATTGAAACTCCCCGCAATCTGCACTAGAATACTTAACGAACGTTTAGTAAGGTTTCTACATGGAACAAACTCGGGAACGGCTTCTCAATACGGCTGCGGATATGTTCTCGACACAGGGCTACGCCGGTGTGTCGATGCGTGAGATCGCCCGGGTGATGGGTATTACACAGGCTGCTATCTACCACCACTTTCCCAGTAAAGACGCATTGTACATTGCGGCTGTCACTTTCGTGTTTGAAAAGCAAACTTTGGAAATCAGCGAACAAATGTCGGCAATTGATAGTCCTGCCGAACGTCTGGTTTTGATGATTAGCGCCATGCTGGAAGCAATGGAGGAGGACCCCCGTTTCAGACGGATCTACCTGCGAGAGTTACTGGAAGGCGACGAGCAAAAAATAGCGGCCATCGCGGAGAATGCGTTTACCGCATTTTATGAACCCCTGTACCAATTAATGGGTGAACTGGCTCCCGGCAGTGACCGACAACTCCATATTTTTTCGTTGGCTGGGCTGATATTCCACCACCTGGAAGCGCGTAAGCTCGCTCCCCACCTTCCACATGCAAACGAGGGGAAAACTACCATTCCTTCACTGGCACGACATATCACCAACCTATTTATGTATGGGGTAAGCTCTTAATGAAACGTATTGCATTGGGTGTGCTTGCACTGGCGCTGTTTGGATGTGGTAAATCTGCGGAAACTGATATTAACGTCATAGAAACCCTAGCGGGCACCAGGGTCGTTGTGACGTCTCCGCGACAGCAGTCCATCGACTACGTATTGACCGCGCTTGGCACGGTCGAAAGCATCCATCACCCGACAATCTCCGCTGAAACCTCGGGCCAGATTGTTGGGATAGAAGCCCATGAAGGGGGCGCGGTTGAGGTTCAGCAACTACTGGCAACTATCGACAATACTTTACATAAAATCGAAGCGGAAAAAGCCTGGTCGGAACTGCAACGTCAGGAAGCACAGCTCAACAATCAACAAAGAGAAGTGAACCGTCTGTTACACCTGGCGAAGTCACAATCTGTGTCCAAGGACAGACTGGAAGATGAGCAGGCACAGTTGCAGATGCTGACGGTGCAGCGCGATGTGGCAAAAAAGCAAAGGCAACAGGCGCTATATCTTGATTCAAAGACTCGGGTGCAAGCACCCATTGAAGGGCTGATTGCCCGGCGCCATATCTCCCTCGGCGACTATGTGACCCCAGGGCAACCCTTGTTCAACTTAGTTTCGGTCAAGAGACTAAGGGCACGCCTCGCTTTTCCAGAACACCAGGCCACCAGCATTTCTGTGGGCAAACCGGTCAGTTTGCAAACCCCTGGCGCGAAGGCAAGCATCGCCGTTGGTACAGTGACCAGCGTTAACCCTCAAATTGATCCACTGAGTCGGGCGATAGAAGTTATCGTTGAGTTCGACAACCCCGGTGACTGGTACCCAGGAGCCAGTGTCGATGCAACACTTATAGTCCGCCAAACCGAGAATGCCCTGACGGTACCGACACTCAGCGTTGTGCGGCGTGGTGGAAATGAGGTCGTCTTCGTCGTGGACGGCGAAGTAGCCAGTCAACGTACGGTCAAGCTTGGTTGGCGGGAAGATGAGTGGGTGGAGGTCGTAGAGGGTTTAATGGCACATGACCGAGTAGTAACCGAAGGCTCTGCACTCATCAGTGATGGTAGCCAGTTGCTTATCAGTGCGAATAAGCCCACTCCATGAACCTTGTCGATATTTTTGTCCGTCGCCGAGTAGTGGCCTACATGCTCAGTGCCGTCATCATCCTTTTCGGCCTTATTGGGCTCAGGGATATCGGGCTCGATCGTATGCCCAACGTCAGTCCACCGGTGGTGACCGTTACCACGGTCAATCCCGGCGCCAGCCCGGAGGTCATGGACAGTAGTATCACCAGCATCATTGAATCCGCGGTCAATTCGATTTCAGCGATAGACTATGTGCTCTCGAAATCCGTACCAGGTGTATCGCAAGTGCGAGTTTCGTTTGAACTCAGCAAGGACGCCAATGCGGCCTTCAACGAGGTACAAGGCAAGATCAATCAAATAATCAATGACCTGCCTGATGAAGCCGAAGTACCCATTGTGGCCAAAATCGATCCCAATGCCATTCCTGTCATGTGGCTAGTGCTGAGAGGGGACCGTCCTCTCAATGAACTCAACAGGATAGCCCGACAACAGGTCAAAAAGTCGCTGGAGAACATCAGTGGCGTAGGTGAAGTCCTGGTGGGTGGCGGTCGTGAACGCAAGATTCGTGTGGACCTCGATCTGGCCAGAATGTCGGCCCTAGGCGTTACCACGCAAGACGTTATCTTGGCGTTTGGACGCGAGCATATCCAAATCCCCGGGGGCTATCTGGTCAGCGGGAGTCTTGAAAAGTTGCTGCATCTGGATCTTGAGTATCACAACACTCGAGACCTGGGGAATCTGGTCGTTCTGTGGCGTGATCAGATCTCTGTAAAATTAAACGAGATCGCAACGATCAGTGATGGCCTTTCTGACAGGCGCAGTCTTGCGCGCTTCAACGGACGTGAGGGCGTGGCCATCGGCATCCAGAAGGTTCAGAATGCCAATACGGTCGCTATTGTTGCTGAAATCTCCAGA
>JABIVN010000132.1 GCA_018667205.1 Gammaproteobacteria bacterium
CGCTTTCCACCAGGATCCCGCGATCTGCACCCAGCGCCAGAGCAGTTCGAATCTGCTCTTTACAGGCACTTGTGCCAATAGATACCACGACAACTTCTTCTGCCGTTCCGGCTTCTTTAAGACGTACGGCCTCTTCGATAGCAATTTCATCAAAGGGGTTAACGGACATCTTCACATTATTCAGGTCAACGCCGGAGTGATCGGACAACACACGCACATTCACGTTGTAGTCGACAACACGCTTGACAGTTACAAGGACTTTCATGTATTTCCTCTATTCGCGTAATAATTAATCGGGCCCGGTGAGAATTCCCGGGTACCAGATAGGCCAGATTTCAAAAGCGCGTATTCTGCCGGTTAATGCCACTATAATCAATAGTGAGAACCTGCACAATTTTAACTATTTTTCTATAAAATCAGTACTTTAACCGCCGAACCAGTAAAGAAAACATCCCGCTTAAGTTTCTTTAGCGCCCTTCTTTCCTTACAATGGACCTTTCTCGATTTAACCTACTTTTAAGGAGATACCAACATGGAAAGAGAATCCATGGAATTCGACATGGTCGTTATTGGCGGAGGCCCTGCAGGGCTCGCCACCGCGATCCGTTTTTCCCAACTCGCTGCTCAGGCAGGTGACGAATTCACGGTTTGTCTCGTCGAAAAGGGTTCTGAGATAGGTGCGCATATTCTTTCCGGCGCCGTCATTGAACCTCGCGCATTGAATGAGCTAATCCCAGACTGGAAAGAAAAAGGCGCCCCACTCAATAATCCCGTAACCGAAGACGACGTCTACTACCTGATCGATGAAAAACAGGGCATGCGAGTGCCTGGCATCGCGGTTCCGAGGGCTTTGCATAATTCCACTGAAAGTCATGCAACCAGCCTCGGTAATCTTTGTCGCTGGCTAGGTGAACAAGCAGAAGAACTAGGGGTCATGTTATTTCCAGGCTTTGCTGCAAGTGAGGTTCTCTATAACGAGGACGGCTCGATTAAAGGCGTTGCCACCGGCGACATGGGTATTAGCGCATCAGGTGAGCAGAAGGGTACTTTCCAAGCTGGTTACGAACTGCATGCTAAATACACCGTATTCGCCGAGGGTTGTCGCGGCCACCTGGGTAAACAGGTGATGGAGAAGTTTGACCTGCAGGCGGATTCTGACACACAGCACTATGGTATTGGTTTTAAAGAAATCTGGGAGATCGATCCAGAAAAGCACATACCGGGAAAGGTCATGCATACTGTTGGATGGCCCCTTGGTCATTTCCCAGGCCAGACACTTGGAGGATCCTATGTATATCACCTGGAAAATAATCAAGTAGCCCTGGGGCTGATTATCGATCTGGGATACAGCAATCCACACTTTAGTCCGTTCGATGAATTCCAGCGATTCAAGCAACACAAAATTATCAGGCAGTTCCTGGAGGGCGGGAAAAGAGTTTCCTATGGCGCCCGCGCAGTGGTGAAGGGTGGTCATCAAGCGCTACCTAAACTGATCATGCCAGGGGGATTACTTGTCGGTGACGACGCAGGGTTCCTGAACAACCTGAAACAAAAGGGCTCACACACAGCGATGAAATCAGGCATGTTGGCCGCAGAGGCCGTTTATGCCTCCGTCAAAGGTGGCTCGACAGGCGGCGAAGAACTCGATGGTTACGTAACGGCCTATGAGAACTCTTGGTTGTATGAAGAGCTCTATACTGCTCGAAATATCATGCCACTGCAGCACAGGCTCGGATTATTTATGGGGGCCGCTGCTGCGTGGGTCGATCAGTACATTTTCCGTGGCAGATTGCCTTTCACGCTCAAGGATCCGACCCCGGACCACGCGCGCCTGAAACTGGCTTCCAAGTCCAAAAAGCCTAATTATCCAAAGCCGGATGGGGTCCTATCTTTTGATAAATTGTCGTCCGTATTCCTGACAGCGACCAATCATGAAGAAGACCAGCCATGTCACTTGCAATTGCGTGATCCTGATATTCCGATTAACACCAACCTGCCCCTTTTTGACGAACCCGCGCAGCGTTACTGCCCTGCCGGGGTTTATGAAGTGATGGAGGAAGAAGATGGTTCGAAGCGGTTCCAGATTAATGCGCAGAACTGTATTCACTGCAAGACCTGCGACATTAAGGACCCTTCACAGAACATCAACTGGGTAGTACCGGAAGGTAACGGCGGCCCTAACTATGGCAACATGTAGTCGGTAACCCCTAACAGGCCTAGTAACTGCTCTGCCTTGGGTTTATCCCGATTGCCGCCCAGTAACAACACCTGTCCTGCCTGCTCGTCAAACTGTTTGACGAGCAGGTAATTCACCCGCTCGTGCCGCAAGTGGCAGTGCTCCACCATATCCATTCCTTTCTCAAATGTACCACGAACGCCAGGTAAACCCGACATCACATCATGATGATCCGTCAACGTTGCGATCGGCCAGCGGAGTTCATCTAGATTGATTTCGTGGGAACGTAAATGGCTTAACCCGGGTTGAATTTCACCACCGGGCACAACGTCAAGGTCCCGCAGATACTCCTCAAGGTCGCCCTCCCTTAGAAAATACCCTCCGGGGAACGGCGCTTCGATATACCTGAGAGAGTAGAGATACCAGTATCCATCTAACTTGCCGATTGGAATATCCCAGCCGCAAGAGGATACCACCCCTTTCTGCCAGCTAAGCACCTCCTCACGAGAAATTTCACCCGTAAGAAGTGCCGTGATGATTTTCTGCAGATCCTTCTTGCGGGGAGTCTTGATGAGCAACATCGGGTCAGGCCGGCAGCATCGGAAAGAAGCTTTCATGACTCCAGACGCCCAGCCATTCGCCTTCCAATGTCGGATGTTTACCGGGGATCATCAGGTCTGCCAACTGATAGTACACATTCCTGTTCAGCCTGCCTTCCATACCATCGCGAATCACGACGTAGGGAATCCACTCTTCCCCATCTTGGGTAATCCTAAGCGGATGTTCATCGTCAACCGGAATCACCTCTCCCATGTCTGTTGTCATCTGCAGGCAAGTAGCCATCCCCTCACCCGTAACACTCATCAAGACTACCTGGAAGGGGACGTCATCTACTGTGATGCGGCACTTTTCGACCGGCGTCACCAGATAATATTCATCACCGTCACGCCGAAGCACAGAAGCAAACAGCCGAACCAGCCTTGGTCGCTTAATGGGCGACTCAAGATAATTCCAGACGCCATCTCTAGAAACCACTATGTCTATGTCTCTTACGACGTCGGGATGCCAAAGGTGAACGGGAGGATGCTCGTTTTCCTGAACCTTTCCCAGTTCGGCCATAAGAGAATACGGTAATTCAGGATGACTCATTTTTCTCTGATCCTTAATCTGTTCTCAGGGCCGCCTAAGTTTCACCGACCGGCACGCGTAGTTGTACAAACAGGTTCACGCGTTGTTTGAGCTGTGTCCCAACATTGCTACACTGACGCCATACGCGACACCGATCGTATTTTGTGACGCAGTAGAAGCAATATGTTTGCAATGACTTTCCTTGTGATGTTATCACGGGGAAAAAGGGATTCATCCCGAAGAACCCTGTACAAAGGGGCTCAACAGAAGGCCCTAGCTATCAGCTACTGCTTTCGGGTTATTAGCCATGCTATAAATGCTGGTAAAACACGTGCAGTATTACGTCGAAATAGAGAGAACCGTGAGAAATAAGTGCCACGATCAATAACACCAATCCCCTTAAATTATGCGGACTTCAAACCCTTCGGTGAGGTCATCCAAGCTGACGATGCGAAAACAAAATCAATCAACCAAGGCAACACCACACGCTACCATGATCTGGCCAAGCTGGACTTGTCTGCCGACGGCGGAAAGCCTGGCCTCAATATCTTCAGATCGAAGCCACTACCGCAACCCATTATTCTGGAACTAATGGAGCGTCACCCACTAAGTAGCCAGGCGTTTTACCCATTGGGGAATGCTCCTTACCTTGTGATAGTTGCACCGCCGGGCGAACTAAACCCGTCCGCCATCGTTGCATTTCTTGCGCAGCCCGACCAGGGCGTGAACTACCAAAAGGGAACCTGGCATCACTACAGCTTGGCATTGGGAAGTGTTTCCGACTTCCTTGTCGTCGATCGAATCTCTGACGATGAAAACTGTGACGAAGTCAGATTAACCGGTGAAGATAGAATAAAAATAGATCTAGGCAGCATAAACCTGTGAACTTTCTGGATGCCTTTTTAATCTCGTACAGTGACTCATCGTTCACTAACCCTCACGAGGTCGTAAGACCCGATGAACCGGCAAAATGTACCGGTAACTTTACTCATATGGGGGCCAAATACTGGGGATTCGAAACCGCAAGGCACAAGGCAACCAGCCTGAATGACAATAACGGATTCAGCTTTAACGATGACGCCTATCACTGGATACATATCGGGCTAAAGCAACGTGCAGCGGTATCGCGAATAAGTATCAGTACAAAATGGTTTACCGGTAATCAGGTGCCTGAAGTTGCCATCGAACTGGTTGATGACCAGGGCCGCACTGAAGTCGTCACGCGAACACCTTTATCACCGGACGCGGAACACACTTTTGACATAGAACCCACCGAAGGCCGTGAATGTCTGGTTCGGTGCTATCACGAAGGCGGTATTGCCAGAGTCAACCTGTTCGGTCAAAGCCAGCCCGGTGAAACCAGCCGGATTAACCTGCTCGAGCAGACAACTATCTCTCATGTGTCTAACGAACACTATGGGAAACCACGTGATGCTGTGACAGGAAACCGAGAGGTAGATTATATGCTGGGTTGGGAGTCGGCCAGGATAGGGTTTGGTGAGCACGCCTTGTTCCATCTGGATAAAGCTCACGCTGTTTCAGAAATTATCGTAGA
>JABIVN010000133.1 GCA_018667205.1 Gammaproteobacteria bacterium
ACCATGGTTCACCGATGCTGGTGGACTACGTCGAGGCTGAACGTCGCGATGGCGCGCGAATCGTGGAGGAAAATGACGACTGGCTGGTTGTTGTTCCTTACTGGGCACTGTGGCCCTTTGAGTTGCTTTTATTGCCACGCAGACATGTGCGGCATTTTGGCGAGTTGCAAGCAGGTGAGCATCGATCGCTGGCGCAGATACTCAAGCGCTCCCTTACAAGGTACGACAACCTTTTCGAGACGAGTTTTCCGTATTCCATGGGATGGCATCAGGCACCAGGTATGGTGGCGGGCATGGATAACAATCGTGATCATTGGCAGCTACATGCCCATTTCTATCCGCCGTTGTTGCGGTCGGCGACAGTCAGGAAGTTTATGGTAGGGTTTGAAATGCTGGCAGAAGGACAACGTGACATCACGGCTGAGCAGGCGGCAGAACAACTTCGGTCGCTGTCAGCGACCAGACATTATCGTGCAGGGGTCTAGCGGGATAAGATATTGAAGCGTGTGCAGGGCTCAGCGTAGTTTCACTTGCGCAGATCGAATTCTGCAAAAGAAATCAGACGCCTTGCTGATTCATCCCACAATGCGAGTTTCGCTAGGCGAAAACTTTCCCAAAAGGTAATTGATTTGCCCTCCTGCAGCATTGGGTCCGAGTAGTGGCAGGCGGCTAGCTTATAGTTCGGGATCTTTGGGTTCAGGTGGTGGAGATGGTGGTAGCCGATATTGCCGGTTGCCCAGTGAAGCCAGCGAGGCAGGTTATAAAAGGAACTGCCTTTCAAGGTTGCATCTTTATAGTTCCATGCCTCGTTTCGCTCCCAGTAGGCTTCGTCAAATTGGTGCTGGACATAAAACAGCCAAACGGCGATGGTCGAGGACATTAGCAACACGGGTAAAAAAACGAGTAGCACGGCTTCCAGCCCGAAAAACGACATCAATGCGCCATAGTAAATTAGCATGCCGACATTGGTACCCATGATGCTGACCCAGACTTTTCGGGGTGCTTTTTTTTGTTCAAATGGAAAGCGCTGCATAATGAGAAAATGGATAGGCGCGAAAATGAACATCAGAATGTGAGGGTTTCGGCCAATCCGGTACCAGACGCGACGCCAGAAACCTGTAGCCTTGAACTCTTCGGTGGTCAATGTCACGACATCGCCATGACCCCTTCGGTCAAGGTTTCCAACGGTCTGATGGTGCACTAGATGCTGGCTGCCCCAATAGTCGAGAGGTGTGTTGGTCAATACGCCAATAAGGCTGCCAAGTGCCTTGTTCTGCCAACCCTTTCTTGGCAAATAAGACTCGTGGGCACAGTCGTGCCCGATCATGAATAGTCTAACGTGAGCCACTGTCGCAAGTAGCGAGATCCCAAGAACATAGCCATAGGAAACCGGGAGCAGTGCAAACATCAGGTAAATGGAGGTGATATAAAGCATCAACGTGTTGCCGAACTGAAAGAGTGCTTTGGAATAAGAAGGCGAGGCAAAGTCTCTCGCGATCTGTGAAGCCGATAGATGGTCCGTCAATTAACTACATCCTTTGGTGCTTATCAAATCGTTAAGAGGCGTAGTATAGCCAATTCTAACGCGTCTCCCAATCTGCTGATGGGCAATAAGTTGATTCTTTCAGTAGGACTGTTTTTGTTGGTTTCTCTATTTGTTGGTTTCTCTATTTTCTGGTTTCTCTATTTGCTGGTTTCTTTGCAGGTTGGTTCTATATCGCTTGCCCAGCAGAATATTGACCCGTAACTTGGGGCTTTTGAATGCCGTTCATTCTCGCGGGCAAGCGGCGCAGTCAGTGTAAAGTTGATCGGTTCTGTTAGCGTTTTGCAGCAGGTCATGTTTCGTTTTACCGGCAGGGAACTGTGGTTCGGTTTAATCAATATCCAAGGTGAAGTAAGCTTTCTTCTTTTGAATAAGGTTCCTCATGATTGCAACAGAAGCGCAACTGCGACAGAACATCAGTCAGCCCTTTGAGGCGCAGGCTATACAAGCGCTTGCTGAGCCGATGGAAGCGACCGAGGTTGTGATTTCGACTTTTCCAAAGTGTGGGACCACCTGGGCTGCCCAGATTGTGCACGGACTGCGTTCTGCGGGCGATGTTAGTTTCGACAATATTAGTGAGGTGTTCCCGTGGTTCGAAATGGGATATCGGTTTGGGCATGACCTGTCGAGGCCCCAGAAATTTTCACCGCATCTGTTCAAATCCCACATGCAGTTATCTGAGTTGCCGACTGGTGGTAAGGTGATCAATATCATCAGGAATCCTGGCGACACATTAGTTTCCTATTACAATTTTTGGTCAGGTGTCCTGTTTGACCCGGATGTTATTTCGATCGAAATGATGGCAAGGCAGTTGTTCCTGTTGGACCGGAGTGGCGGTCCCCAGAACATGTTTCGACTGAACTACTATCAGCATTTGGTTGATTTCCATGCGACAAGTTACGACGGTCAGGTGCTCTATATTGCCTACGAAGATATGAAGTTGAATTTGCCTGCTGCTGTCAGACGAATCGCCAGGTTTATGGGTCTTGATCCGAGTAGGATTCTTCAGCAGAAGGTGGTTGAGCAGGCCAGTTTTGAGTTTATGTCCCGTCATAGGGGAAAGTATCAGGAACGGGTGCCTGGTGGTGTGCTGGAAATGGTGGTGACGGGCAGGGTGGGTGAT
>JABIVN010000134.1 GCA_018667205.1 Gammaproteobacteria bacterium
ATGATAACAGGACTTTTCGAGTGAAAGTCTGCGTATCGGATTAGATCGATTGGTAATCCCCCCGCAAATTGGAACGTTAAACACCGGCGGCTGTCTGGCCTCGCCCGAGGTAAGCTGTTGCTAGATGGGTCACCTGAGCAGATATCAGGTGGGCTAGAGCGTACCTACCCAAATGGCAAGCGCCTGCGTGTGTCGCACGAAACAATCTACAAAAGGCTGTTTATTCAGACGCCGGGGATATTTCGTAAGGAATTACCCAAGCGTTTGCGTACCAAGCGAAAGTTCAGGCACGCGAAGCCGCATTCGCCAGAGACTCGTGGTCATATCGCTGATGGAGTGTCTATCAGTGAGCGCCCTGTAGGTATCGAAGATCGCGCCGTGCCAGGACATTGGAAGGTGACCTGATAATCGGTTCGATAACAGTCAAATCGCGACACTGGTTGAGCGACAGACCAGGTATGCGGTCTTGGTAAAAATAAAGAGTAAGAAAACCGACGACGCTGTTTCAGCGCTTTCCAGACAAATGAACAAGTTGTCGGTTTCGTTGCAGTAAGGCCTGACCCAGGATAGCGGCACGGAGATGGCATCGAATGCAAAATTCTCCATCGCAACCGGCATCGAGGTCTATTTCTGTGACCCCTGGAGTCCTTGGCATCCTGGCACCAACGAAGACACGCACCAACGAAAACACCCATGGTCTACCGCGGCAGTATTTCCCTAAGCGAAGCAGCCTCTATGGCTTCTCGCAGCAGGACCTGAACAGGCTCGCTCACAGACTGAACACGAGGCCGAGAAAAACGCTCGATTTTTAAACGTCCGCTGATATGCATAATCAACGGTTGCAGTGACCGGTTAAATCCAAACTGTCCAGAATCCAGGGGCCAGGGGCCAGGGGCCAGCTATCTCTGTCTGCCTTGTCTAAAGATGTACTACATTGTGATCATCAGTAAGAGTGATTTGAGCAACCCGCTCGCTACGCACAATTTTATCTCCGCTGTGAGAGTCCGTTGATGCCGTCTGCCCTTAAAGACCCCACGTAAAACAAGAAGACATGTCCAACAAGGGAACGGTTCCTCAATGCATTTGGCGTTTTTGAAACCTTATCCGCCGAAACTTCAGAACCCTACGCATCCAAACTGAAATTTTACTTAGTTGGCTAATTATTTTAATCTAATTTGGAGATCACTTAATAGAAGCTACGTTCCAACAAATAAAAAAATACAAACCAAAAACACAGCAATAAATACAAGGGGATTTTTCATGTATCAATGTCTTCAAAGTACGAATCCATTAACAGCGATAGCGTTGTTTCTTGTCCTGAGCCTAATCACACCTATTA
The DNA here is from genome assembly GCA_018667205.1 of Gammaproteobacteria bacterium. Lineage (GTDB taxonomy): Bacteria > Pseudomonadota > Gammaproteobacteria > Pseudomonadales > Azotimanducaceae > UBA9659. Next base: position 1,340 of record JABIVN010000134.1, read on the forward strand.
GTGACACAATCGCCGCTGAAACAGCTTCAGATATGTCGCTTGAAGAAATCGTCGTCACAGCCCGACGACAGGAAGAAAATCTTCAAGAAGTCCCCCTGGCAGTTTCGGTTTTGAGCGGAGAAGACCTTCTGGAACAGGGCGGTTTGAAAATTGACACAATCGGGAAAATGGCACCGAATGTTCATTTTGAGGCAGCGGGTGGCACAAGTGGCGTCAAATCACCTGTGATCTTTATCCGAGGCATGGGGCAGGCTGACTTTATCCCTGTTGAAGATCCGGCCGTCGGTATCTATCTCGATGGCGTTTTTATGGGACGAAATATCGGAAGCGTCTTTGATCTCATCGACATCGAACGAATAGAGGTCCTGCGCGGCCCTCAAGGAACTCTGTTTGGGCGCAACACCATTGGTGGGGCGATCAATATCGTATCGAAGCGACCTGTTGATGAATTTGGTGGAACAATTCGAGTGTCTGCCGGTGATGAAGGCTACCTAGAGATCAATGGAACGGTTAATATTCCGATCAGCGAAAAAGTCTCCGCTAGGCTAAGCGGTTTTTCTCGGGAACGTGATGGCTATGTTGACGCTATTCAATACGATGACCTTCAGATCGGGAATGATGATATTTGGGGGCTGCGAGCGGTCATTCGCGCTGATGTCAGTGATAACTTCAGCATTGACGCCTCCTTTGATTATTCGGAGGCTGATGAGGCGCCAGGCGCGATTTCGCCTGTAAGAGGTATCGGTGGGTTCAACGGTTCAAATATCCCTGTGATGGGCCTCCCTGATCAAGCGTTCGTCTTTTTCCACAATGCGATATACAGCGGAGACCCTGCTTCGTGCAATAGCGCAGTGGGTCAGGCTACTAATAAAGCCTGTTACGGGTCTGTATGGAATACCGGCGACCCCTACAAAATCAATTCTGTTTATGTCGATAATGATGGCAACAAGGTTGAACCCGAACAGAGCGTAGAAGTGATGGGGGGAAACATTACTATGACCTGGGACATCGGTGACATGACCTTAAAATCGATAACCTCTCACCGTGAATTTGATATTAGTCTGTTTAATGATTTGGATTTCTCACCTTTTATACTTTTTGCCAATAACCATGACGAATATTCACAGGACCAACAATCTCAGGAATTTCAGCTCACAGGAGAGGCGATGGGAGGTCGGGTGGACTATGTGTTGGGGTTATTTTACTTTCGAGAGAAAGGGCGAGAGGCAATCTTTAATCAGATCACCTTTGCGCCACCACTTTCAGGACCCCCAAGCTTTTTCTTCCAGTATCTTGATCGGTATATAGACAACGACAGCCAGGCTGTCTTTGGGCAAGCTAATATTGATTTGACCGAAAGTCTCACATTGACGGTCGGCGCTCGATATACGGAGAGCAATAAGGACTTCCAGCTTGACACAAGAAGACGAGTTGGCCCTTTGTCTGAGCAAGGCGGCAAGCTAAAGACAACTGAAACGACACCGATGGCCTCGCTCGCCTGGAACATTAAGGATGATATGATGCTATATGCCTCATACTCAGAGGGTTATCGTGACGGCAGTTACGCAGCCCGCTTTACCGGTGCTGTACCTGATCCGTTGCCGAACTACGAACCTGAATATGTGACCAATTACGAGTTGGGCATAAAATCGACCATATGGGATGGCCGCATGCGACTAAATGCGTCTGCGTTTGTTATGGACTATGAAGATATGCAGATAGCAGCGTCAAGTGATGCTGTCACAACTTCGTCCACTAAAGAAAATCTTGGCGACGCTACTCTCAGGGGCCTTGAAGTCGAAATGACGGCGCTCATCACAGAAAGCTTTTCCATCAATGTTAATATCGGGGTCTTAGATGACGAGATTGACAGTTTATTAGGAACACTGGTTTCGAATACAATCGTTATCGGAAAAGATAATGATCTTGCGATGACACCGGACTACACGCTCTCTATTATGGCCAAGTATGAACGGCAGTTAACCAATGGCGGTGCTATTTCTCTACGTGCCGATTACAGCATGAAAGACGATTACTATACCCGTGCAGAGAACATGCCTGAAAACCTGATTGACGATTATGAAAACCTCAACCTGAACGCTACCTACTATTCGGTTGATAACAGTTGGTCAGCAACCTTAGGCATGCGTAATGCAACAGACGCGGAGTATTATCAATCGGCCACGTCATTCTCATCTTTTGGTGAAGTCTTTGGTCAGCCGGTTAGACCCCGCACGGTTTACGCTACATTGCAGTATAATTTCGGAAACTAATCTCGCGAGAGCATCGGCATTTTGTTGGTGTCGGTGCTCTAGTTGGGGCGCTGCTTTTAAATAAATCTGTTTAGACAGAAACCTCTGTCGATCAAGCACTGCCTTGCTCGCCACTGAGCTGGGCCGAGCGGCTTAAGCGTGTATTTGATATC
>JABIVN010000135.1 GCA_018667205.1 Gammaproteobacteria bacterium
CTCGACACTTTGCCCTGTCACCTTACCCTGACCCCAAAACTCTGCCCTGTCACCTTACCCTGACCCCAAAACTCTTACCCTGACCCCAAAACTCATGAGCGAACTATCGCGCACTGATCGACACGCCGAGCAGCGTTACGAAATATTTGTCCAGCGAAACTTGAAGCGAAACTTCTTCGCCCACCTGGTTCATGGGATGCTTGGTCAAACGGGTTTTCGCTTCATTAACGCGCCAACGTTTATTCCGGCCTATCTTTTAATGCTCTCGGGCGGTTCCAATTTTATCGTTGGTCTGGCGCTGTCACTGCAGGGTTTCGGTCAGATGCTGACCCCCATGGTTGGCGCTAATCTTATTTCCCATCGCCGCAGAGTCTTGCCCATTGGCTTTATGGTGGGCACGGCGATGAGGCTCTGTGTCCTATTGATGGGCGTTGCAGGGCTGCTATTGGGAGAACAGGGTACCTTGATTGCCATCATCTGCCTGATGGCATTGTTTGGCGTGTTTGAAGGAATGCAGGGCGTAATTTTTAACTTTCTGATGTCGAAAGTGATTCCGGTTTCCAAACGCGGTCGATTAACCGGTTTACGGAATTTTCTTGCAGGCATAACATCTGCGGCGGTTGCCTATCTTGGAGGTACCTATCTGATTGGGGAAGAATCCTCGGTTACCGGATACTCGCTTACCTTTATTCTGGCGTTTGTCCTGACGTCCATTGGCTTAGTGTCCCTAATCGCGGTGCGGGAACCGGAGCCGCCGACTGTTCGTCGGCAGGTCTCTCTTTGGGAACAGCTTAAGGAAGTGCCAGCTTTGCTTCAGAGTGATCCTGCATTTACCCGTTATTTTATCGCGCGCGCAATAGCGACGATGGGAAGGATGGCAATGCCATTTTATATTCTGTACGCGGGTAACAGCATTGGTCTGTCAGGGACGACGCTTGGTGTCATTACTTTTGCGTTCACCATGGCAGGTACCATATCGAACCTTGTCTGGGGAGCGATAGCGGATGCGCGGGGGTTTCGGCTCGTGTTCCTGATATCTTCCATGCTGTGGGTCGTGGCGTCTGCAATGCTGTTAGTAGAACCTACCTATGTCATGACGGTGGTCGTTTTTGCTGGTATTGGTGCTGCTTCCCAGGGGTTTGAAAACTCTTCCCGGAGCATCGTGTTGGAGTTTGGTGGCCGGGATAACCGCCCTGCCCGAATTGCGATTGCCAATACTGTGGCCCAGGTAGCAGGATCGATAGGCCCTCTTTTGGGTGGCGCAATGGCTACGTGGTACGGATACGAATCGGTTTTTATTACAGCTATCTTTTTTTTGGTTGTTGGGGCGATGTTGGTTTATTTCTATGTGCCAGAGCCACGGGCACAGCGAACCGGTGGCACGGGGCGCGTGACCTGAGTGCGTGACTTAGGTAAGATGTCGCGAAATTAGATATCCGGGCAACCAGTGTGGTCGTTCAACTACCTACAATCGCTCCGCCCATTGCAGCCTCTGCAAGGGGAGAGTGTACATACAGGTTAGCGACCTTCGCGACGACAGCAACCGCAGCAGCAGCGGCGATTTAGATCCCCGAACGAGTGCCGGGTCTGCACTCTGGTGCAGGCTCGGCTTTTTTATGGATGCTTTTTAGGAAGAAGAAATTGTGATGGACGATTTTCCCCGAATTAAACGTTTACCTCCCTACATCTTCAGCATTACGGATCAGCTGAAGCAGGAGGCGCGCGCGCGCGGTGAGGACATCATTGACTTTGGTATGGGAAACCCGGATCAGCCAACGCCGCAACATATTGTCGATAAACTGGTGGAAACCGTGCAGCGGGGTGACACCCACCGTTATTCGCAGTCCAAAGGCATTCCCCGCCTGAGAAAAGCCATCTGTGACTGGTACAAAAAAAGGTTTGATGTTGATCTAGATCCGGAATCAGAGGCTATTGTCACGCTTGGTTCCAAAGAAGGCATTGCGCATCTTGCGATGGCAGTGCTTGGTCCAGGAGACGCCGTCCTTGTGCCGAACCCGTCTTACCCTGTGCACCCGTATGGTTTTGTTATCGCGGATGCGGACGTCAGGCATGTTCCTTTGACCAAAGAGCTGGATTTCTTCGACGAACTGGAGAAGGCCATTGTTAATACCTGGCCGAAACCCAAAGTACTCGTGATCAATTTCCCGGGGAACCCAACGACGGAGTGCGTAGACCTGGAGTTCTTCGAAAGGATTATCAAAATGGCAAAGGAGCATAGCATCTGGGTGGTCCAGGATCTTGCCTATGCCGATATCACCTTTGACGGTTATGAAGCGCCGAGCATCCTTCAGGTGCCGGGCGCGAAAGATATTGCTGTTGAGTTCTTTACGATGTCAAAGAGCTACAACATGCCGGGCTGGAGAATCGGATTCTGTGTCGGCAACCCAACACTGGTCGGTGCGTTGGGGCGAATCAAGTCCTATCTTGATTATGGAATGTTTACACCTGTCCAAGTGGCCGCGATCACCGCGCTAGAGGGTGACCAGACTTGTGTTGCAGAAATTCGCGAGATGTACAGGAAACGCCGGGATGTGTTGTGTGAAGGATTAAATTCCATTGGTTGGGACGTCACCCCGCCGAAGGCCACGATGTTTTTGTGGGCGAAAATACCTCCTCAATTCGAGCACATGGGATCTCTTGAATTCAGCAAGCACCTTTTGAAAGAAGCGAGAGTAGCGGTTTCACCGGGGGTCGGGTTTGGTCAGTACGGAGACGACCATGTGCGATTCGCCCTGATCGAGAATGAGCATCGAACGCGGCAGGCCCTTCGCGGTATTCGCAAGATGTTCAAGAACTATTCAATGGAGTCATAGCTTGCGTATTGGGATTTGTGGACTGGGGACAGTCGGTTCAGGCCTATTCAATTTACTTGAAGGTAATCGCGCCGAAATTGAACGAAAGGTTGGGCGGGACATCATTCTCGGGCAGGTCGGTTGTCGTCGTGATCATCCCGATTGCGACTTGAGTTCTGCCAACGTCACCCGAGATATCTTCGAGGTCGCAAATAACCCGGATGTTGATGTCCTGGTCGAGCTGATTGGTGGCACCGATGTCGCGAAGGACCTGGTTATGCAGGCGATCTCGAACGGTAAACATATTGTCACGGCTAATAAGGCTTTGATTGCGCTGCACGGTGATGAAGTGTTTTCGGCTGCTGAGCAAGCCGGTGTTTCAGTTCACTATGAAGCTGCCGTAGCGGGTGGTATTCCCATTATCAAATCAATTCGAGAAGGCCTTGCAGGTAACAGCATCGAATGGGTAGCAGGGATCATTAACGGGACCACCAACTTCATTCTTACAGAGATGTCACGAGTGGGCAGTAATCGCTCGTTCGATGATGTGCTTGGTGAAGCACAGGCGCTTGGATACGC